>JAHEZA010000050.1 GCA_023251335.1 Chitinophagaceae bacterium
GGGAATAAATCTCCTCTTCTGATTGTTCCTTGTACGGGATAGGGTACATAGTCTATATTTTGTTTTGCTAGATTATTTTCGGCATAGGATTCATAAGCACGGCTATAGGCCATATCAGGCATATATGTTAGCCCGGGCTTCTTTTTGCTGCCGCAGCTACTCATCAGTGTTATGAAACTGATTACTACCACCAGCGATAAAACAATTCTTATTTTTTTCATATCTAAAATTCCTGTTTAGAATTTATTTTAATCATTTTAAAAATCAATTTGTACTAACAGTAAAGAAACAAATAATACAGATTTTATCTTTCTTTTCTATACATTAGAATTATTCAACTATCTCTAAATCTTCTTCTTTATAGAGCTGCTGTTCTTTATCGTATCTTCCAAACCACCAGCCCTCCTCGGCATCCTGGGTATTTATTTCGATAGCACCATTGTCTTTTAAAAAGCTTTCTATTTCTACCTCATTAGAGCTTGGAGTACATTCAATTACCATCGTCATCAAGTCGTCAGTAGACCTCAGATTAAAGTGATGCTTTTTCACGCCAGGCATCATTTTACAAAGCCAGCAAAATGTCCATACCATTCCTACGCCTGATAATAAAACAGTAAGTTCGAATGCAATAGGAATAAATGCCGGTAAAGGAAAATGCGGTTTACCCCCGATGTTTAAAGGCCAGTCTGTAGTAAATATCCAGCCCATGCCTCCAATGGCAATCGTAGTTCCAAGTATTCCATAAATGAATCCCATGGTATGCAGGCTTGTTTCCCTTAAACCCATCGCTTTATCAAGACCGTGTATAGGAAATGGCGTATAGACTTCATGAAGCTTATATCCTGCCCTTCGTACATTTTTTACGGCAGGAAATAAAACCTTTTCTTCTTCAAAGGAACCTACAACAAATTTTTTAATCATATTCTGTGCCCGATAGGGTTATTTTAATTAACAATATTTATCTCTATGTTCATTAAAAAATATCAATGCGCATGCACCATTTCTTCTTCATAGAATTTATCTGAATCCATACTTTCGATAGTGGACATTTTTTCTTTATAGTTCTCTCCACTTGTTTTTAAGATAGCTTTAATTTCTGCCGCAGCAATTACAGGGAAGAATTTTGCAAAAAGGAAATAACAGGTAAAAAATAAACCAAATGTTCCCAGATAAAAACCGATCTCCCAAATAGATGGGCTATAATAGGTAGTCCATGACGACGGCAGAAAATCGCGATAGGTGGAAGTCACAAAAATCACAAACCTTTCAAACCACATCCCCACGTTTACCAATACAGCCATGAAGAAAGTAAACGTAGCATTTCTCCGTAATTTTCTGGACCAGAAAAGCTGGGGCGATACCACATTACAAAAGATCATTCCATAATATGCCCAACCATAAGGGCTGAAAATATTAGCCCGGTTTTCACGAAAAGCCCACCATTCATAGGTGTTCTGGCTATACCATGCGATAAATAATTCGGACAAATAAGCGCATCCTACAATAGAACCGGTGAGGACAATCACTTTATTCATGGCTTCGATGTGTCCGATGGTAATATAATCCTCCAGATGCAATACTTTTCTGGTAATGATTAATAAGGATTGAACCATCGCAAAACCAGAAAAAATAGCTCCCGCAACAAAATAAGGAGGGAAGATAGTAGTGTGCCAACCGGGGATTACTGATGTAGCAAAGTCAAAGGACACTATGGTATGCACGGACAATACCAGCGGTGTAGCCAATCCTGCCAAAACCAGGGCAAGGCTTTCCTGGCGTTGCCAATGTTTGGTACTTCCTGTCCATCCAAAGGCTGTCAATCCATAAAACATTTTCCGGAATTTAGTCTTTGCCCTGTCACGTATGGAGGCGAGATCCGGTAACAACCCTGTGTACCAAAAAAGCAAAGAAATCGTGAAATATGTAGAAACAGCAAAAACATCCCATAAGAGCGCTGAATTAAAATTGGGCCAAACTGGTCCGCGTGAATTAGGATAAGGCAATATAAAAAAACCATCCCATACGCGTCCCATGTGAAAAATCGGGAACATACCGGCACACATTACTGCAAAGATTGTCATCGCTTCAGCAGCTCTGTTTACGCCTGTTCTCCATTTTTGTCCAAATAATAAAAGAATAGCAGATATAAGTGTTCCTGCATGCCCAATTCCGATCCACCAAACAAAATTTGTAATATCCCATCCCCATCCTACTGTGCGGGTGATATTCCATTCTGTTATACCATAAGCCACTTCCCTATAAACCGAATACACACCAAAAGCCAACAGCATTAATGCTATAGAAAAGCCAATCCACCAAAGCCTTGTTGGCTTTGTTTCGACAGGGCCAATAATATCTTCAGTAACCTGGTGATAGTTTTTATCACCATTAATTAATGGCTCCCGGAGTTGCGATTCGTATTTTAATAATGACATTTTCGATTCGTTTTTTGATACTGCCTGTATTTTTGTAAACTTTATTATTATCCCTTCAGTTTATACCTTTTCTGAAGTGCTTCCAACCTTACGCTTTGTATTCCTTATTTTAGTAAGATAATTAATATTTGGAAGCACGTGTAATTGTTCTAAGACATAGAACTTCCTATTCACTTGTTCCTGAAATCTCAATTTGGAAATTTTGCTGTTTTCATCATTTACATTTCCAAATTCAATGGCATGAGTTGGACAAGCCTGCATACACGCCGTTTTGGCTTCCTGATCTCTTAATATCCTATCTTCTTTTTTTGCATTTAATTTGCTTTGCTGTAAACGCTGCAGACAAAAATTACATTTTTCCATTACCCCTCTTGAACGAACCGTTACGTCCGGATTTAGTACCATGCGGGTGAGATCCTGGTCAAGATTTGTAGTTGCCTCTGAGAGAATTCCGCGCTGATTATCAGGGAAACTATCAGCACCGTTCCAGTCCGCCCAATTAAATCTGCGCACTTTGTACGGACAGTTATTCATACAATATTTAGTTCCGATACATCTATTATAGATCATTTGATTAATACCTTCACTGCTGTGGTTTGTCGCTGAAACCGGACATACGTTCTCGCATGGAGCATTATCACATTGCTGGCAAAGCATTGGCTGAAAAACAACATCTGGATTTTTCGGGTCCCCGGTGTAATACCTGTCTATACGAATCCATTGCATATCATGAAACCTGGAAACTTCTGTTTTCCCAACAGTAGAAATATTATTTTCAGCTACACAGGCGATAGTACATGCTGAACATCCGATACAAGTATTCAAATCAATGCTCATTCCCCATCTGATTCCAGGTCTGTCAAAAGTGGGATAAAGGGTGGCATCACGTGTAAAATTTTCTCCGAATTGCTTTAGTTCTTCCTCTTCCTCTCTATTCTGTTCTCCCGGATCAGCAATAAATTCTTCAAGGGTAGCTTCCCTTACTACCGGGCGTCCTTCTGTTATACTATGAGTTTGTGAAGTAGCTATTTTGTATGTTTCTCCAGTGCTTTCAATTGTAGCCGACATTGCGTAGGTAATGTTATTACCATTGAAAACAGCGAAAGGGTACAAATTTTTGCCCACTCCGTCCGCTGCTGGCCCAATGTATTCTTTAGTTTTAGATTTATCTTCACTTTGTCTGCCATAACCCAGCGCTATAGCTATTACATCCGGATGGGTACCTGGAATTATCAAGATAGGAAGTTCTATTGTTTTTCCATTTGCACTGACCTTAACTACCGGTTTATCAGGATGTATTTCATATTGATCTGACTGACGAGGTTTAAAAATATCTATATTAAATAATTGTTTACCTAATTCAGGTGATATCATTACATAATTGTCCCAGGTAGCTTTGCTTATGGGGTCGCTGGCTTCCTGGAGCCATGCATTACTTGCGCGGGCACCGGTACCAATAGAAACTTTTTGATAAAGCACCAATTCTTTGTCGCCACCTTTTACTGCACCGATTTTAGCAGCAGCATCAGAAACATTGCCAGCAAACACTGCAGTGCCCATCGGCATGGAAATTCCCGTTGGCTGTTTTGTTGAATCCGTAATTGCCGGCTTGGGAGATATATAGCCTGATGAATCTTTGTTATCTGAAGTAGCGAGCGCTACGGCATCACCTGATGTCAAATCAGAGGGATTCACAAAAACCGGTTGAGTCCTGATCTTTGAATTTTCCATCACACCATCCTGTAAAAATCTCTCGTAGTTTTCAAGTCCTCCAAGTTGAGCTATCCAGAACTTTCTGAAATAGGTTTCATAATCATCCGGATTGCCGGCGATTTTTAATAAAGATGATTCAAACTGCCTCGTTTTGAACAAGGGATGAATGATAGGCTGTATAGCAGATACATAGCCTTTTTGAGGTTCTGCATCGCCCCAACTTTCTAACCAATGGTGAGAAGGAATGATATATTTGCACAATTCCGTAGTCTCGTCCATTTTTTCACTAAATGAAAGAGTAAAAGAGCATTTCTTTATACCTGCGGCAAATTTTTGCGAATCAAAATAACTGTACACCGGATTAGCGCCATATACGAGTAGCGCGCCTACGCTTCCGGAATTCAGATCTTTGGTGAGCGTAACCATATCTGAATCCAAGCCCTGGCGATAATTTACTGGGGTATTCCAATCAATAGTATTTCCGCCTGCGCCAATTGCCTCATTTATGGCATTTACAATTATTTGAATATTAACATCGTTACTTCCGCAAACAACCAGGGCAGCACCTTTATGCGCCATTAATTCAGAAGCAGTTTTCTTAACTGCATCTGCTAATTCACCTGTTATATTGGAAGAAGCGTCTCCGCCCACAGCCCCTAGTAAAGCAAGCGCCACTTGTCCCGTCTGAGATGGCTTATGCAGATAACGTTCATCCGCACTCGCTCCTGTCATACTATAGTATCCTTCAAATTGTATGTGTCGGCTCATGGAAGGATTTTTTTCGTTAATCCTTCTTCCGGATGCCCATTGATTTGCAAAAACCACAGGACTCAGCCATGTTCCGAGGAAATCGGCTCCGAGACTTACAATTACTTTAGCTTTTTCAAAGTGATACGCAGGAATCGCGTTTTTGCCATAAGAAGCCTGGTTGGCTTCTAACATACCGCTATAAGAAACCGCATCATATTGTACATGACGACTTCCGGGATATTTTGCTAAAACTTCAGCTATAATTTGTTTAGTAGTAATGGATGTAATGGAAGAAGTTAATATTACCAAAGGCTTACCTGCATTAGCAGCCAAACCGTTTGCAACCATTTTATCAATCGCTTCAAAGGTAGCTTCCTTACGGTTCGCCATTGGAAAACGAAGGCGTGTAGTATCATAAAGATCAAGTACAGATGATTGAATTTGAGCCGATGTACCACCGCCTGATAATGAAGACAGATCGTTACCTTCAATTTTGATGGGCCTCCCCTCAATTTGTTTTACCACTACGGGTACTGCATCTCCGTCCATTACATATGTAGATGCATAATAATTTGGAATGCCAGCTATAAGGTCATCGGGCTTATTAAGAAAGGGAATACTTTTACGAACAGGCATTTCGCAACTGGCCGCAATAGCAGCCGCAGCGGTACTGAAGCCCATGTATTTCAGAAAATCCCTTCTCGGCGTTTTTGCATTAAAGACATTTTCATTCCCCAATTCTTCAAAAGGAAGTTCTTCCCTGAATTCATCTTTTAATGCTTTTTTATTGGCTTCACTTTGGTTGAGTTCGCCAAAACTCTGCCAGTATTTTTTTTCACTCATATTTATCTAACCCCGCAATTAGCGGAACTATTACCTTAAATCTGAACAAGACCTAAGAAATGAACAATATTGTTTCTCTTTTGATTGTACCATGAGTTCATGGAATCTATTTTAATAATGGCATTTTCCA
This sequence comes from Chitinophagaceae bacterium, assembly GCA_023251335.1. Lineage (GTDB taxonomy): Bacteria > Bacteroidota > Bacteroidia > Chitinophagales > Chitinophagaceae > Ginsengibacter. Next base: position 5,872 of record JAHEZA010000050.1, read on the forward strand.
CATTCTGTTCCACCAATCATTTGAACAGTAACACTATCATATTTTTTATTCTTTATATCCTGGTGGAATTTTTCGTAGAGGCTATAAAATTTATTACCATGCCCCTTGCCATCATTAAATTGAACATTAGTGCTTCTGTGACAATTGACACACCAGCCCATGCTTAGTGTAGCAAATTGTTTAACCTGTACCATGTTTTGGATTTCTCCGTGGCAGGTCTGGCATGCCACCTGCCCTACTTTCACGTGTTGTGAATGATTGAAATAAACAAAATCGGGCAGGCTATGTATCTGAACCCACTCAATAGGCTTCCCTGGCTTGTCGTATGTCTTTGTATCCGGATTCCAACCTGCATAGGAATAAAGCTTTTTAATTTCATCATTCGCATTCACCTTGGTACCATCCTCGCGCAAAATTGGTTCACCTGCATATTCTTTCACTGCCTTATGGCAATTCATACAAACATTTACCGCTGGAATGGTAGCGTGCTTGCTGTCCTGTGCGCCTCCATGACAATACAAGCAACTGATTTGATTTACCCCTGCGTGAACTTTGTGTGAATAGTAAATCGGCTGATCCGGTTGGTATCCTTGTTGTCTTCCTAATCCCATAGCTCCTTCTACAAGCCAATAACCAGCAAATACAAATAACACTATTGTTATCAGAAGCAGATATGTTTTATTACGATAGAATGGAACCGGCGTAGGAGATTTTATTCCATCTTTCTCGTCAGTTAGCTTTTTAAGGTTACTATTAACCTGTAATAATATTAGACCGATAATAGCAAGGATCAATGTAAGTAATCCATATAAGACAGTGTTGTCAGATGTTGGAGCCGTTGTTGTGCCTGGGACTCCGCCAGTGGGCGCTCCGGGAACCTGGAATTTATCTGCCCAGTCGAGAATGGCGTCAATATCTTCCCTCGATAAATCCGGAAAAGGCGTCATTACCACTCCACCATGCGATGCTTTTAATCCCATCGCATAGGGATCTGTATTGACCATTGTAGTGGTATTGGCCATCCATTTATAAACCCAATCCTTAGAGGGTTCTCTTTCGCGGGCGCCCTTTAGCGCAGGACCTACATAACTTTCTAATGGTTTGTGACAACTTGCACAGTTAGCTTTAAAAAGAGTTTCTCCATCGGCGGCATACACTGATTTCACCGAAGAAATTAATGTAAGAAAAAGAAATACTGTGAGTGTTTTAGTAAGAAGACGGTTGACTTGGTTCATACACTTATTTACCTATCTTGAATAATTGGAATAATGCCTTGTTGGCTGCAAAAATAAGGAAGCATGTTGACAATATCTTAACAATTTCAAATTTTTTTTCCTGAATTTAGAAATTGGATTTGGATATTTTTTAGTATTACTTCTTTTAGTAAAATATATGAATTAAAAAAAGAGGATATTATCTTCTTTATAAAAAAAGGAAAAAATAATTCTGTAAAAAATGCAACTTTGATTTTTTAAAAAAACTGAGGCTGCATTTTTTTCACTGTCTAAAATTTTCAAAAAGTAATGAACAACCCTTTGCAAAAAAATCTCGTAATCTTCGCTTCAGGGGCGGGAAGCAACGCCCAAAACATCATTAATTATTATAGAGAAAACCATCGCATAAAGATCGCATTGATTGTTTGTAACAATCCGAAGGCCGGCGTGATTGACATTGCCGCTAAAGAAAAGATTCCCGTTTTGATGATAACAAAAAATGAATTTTTACAAACCGGCTATTTACAAAACATACAGGAATATCATCCCGACCTGATCATACTTGCCGGCTTTTTATGGAAAATACCGGAAGTACTGATCGCTTCTTTCCCGCAAAAAATAATTAATATACATCCTGCATTGTTGCCTGCACATGGAGGAAAAGGAATGTATGGGGATACCGTACACAATGCCGTTATTTCAGCGAAAGAAAAACAAAGCGGTATTACCATTCATTATGTAGATGAAAAATATGATAACGGAAAAATTATCTATCAGCAACATTGTGACGTTACTGAGGAAGACACGGTAGAAACCTTATCAAAAAAGATCCATAAACTGGAGCATGAATTTTATCCAAAAGCAATTGACCGGTTACTTTCTGAAAAAAATCCCCAATTTTTTTCATAAGCCTTTGGCGTACCCTGCTCTAAAACGAAACAAACCCAACTTTTCAAACAAAATTGAAATTCCTTTCATTTGTTTGTTTGCTGTTTGGCCTGGAAACTCTAACTATTGAATAGAATTTTTGGAAGATTGGTATTTTATTATATGAAATAAAAACCAACGTTAAAAATAGCATGTCTTGTAATTTCGCAAAATCATTTTCGTAATATCGCAAACCATTTTGCTTAAAAAAGAAACTCTTAAAATTTGTTGCCTGCTCTTGTTGACACAGGCCTTTTTTTCCAAAAATATTTTGGGGCAGATAAACATTTCAGGAACTGTTTATGATTCTTCTAAGCTATATGTTGTTCCTTATGTGTATGTCTATAGCACTTCAGGATCAAGAGCTATCACGGACTCAATTGGCGAATATCAGATCAATGTAAGTGAAAAAGATTCCATCAGCTTTTTTTACAATGGAAAATCAACGATTAAATTCCCCGTGGCATCAATGGTAAATTATACGGCATTTGATATTTCTCTGCTGGTAAAGGTGAAACAGAAATATAAACTGCTGAGCCCCGTTACGGTATTTACCAATTCTTACCAAAGAGATTCGTTGGAGAATCGTGAAGAATATGCATCCGTTTTGGGAAAAAGCAAATCCGGTTTCCGTTCTACTTATGAGCCTGGAGGCGCTGCCGGTGTGGACGTGGATGCGCTGGTCGGAATGTTCCAGTTTAGAAAAAATAAGCAAAGACTCGCTTTTCAAAATCGGCTAATAGAGCAAGAGGAAGATAATTATATAGATTACCGGTTTTCTCCACGAACCATCACACGGGTTACCGGCCTCAAAGGAGAGGAACTCAAAAAATACAGAAACCTCTATCGCCCTACCTATTTTTTTGTGGCTAATACCACCCTCACCCAATTTTACGATTATATTTTACAGACTTCTTATGCTTTTAAAAAACAGGAAGGCATAGAGTAGAAATATTTAATTTCCATTTTTTATTGAGTCATCAACTTATTTTTCCTGTTTTATTTTTATCTTTCTCGTTCGTTTTAAGATTTTTCCAAAACGCAGGCGTGAATGAAATTAATGCTCCTGTAAAAAAATTTTTATGAAAAAAATTATTCTTCTTTGTTTTTCTGTCACACTCCTTTTTTCGGCCGTTGCGCAATCTTATGAGAAAATTCATGCGCAGGCTATTGTATGCGATACGCACAACGACATTATCAGTACCTGCATCGACAAAGGTTATTCTTTTGACCAGGATCTTACAGGCAAAACTCATAGCGACCTTAACCGGATGCTGAAAGGAGGTTTGGATGTACAAGTGTTTTCTATTTTTTGTGATGGCAAGCAAGAAAATCCGTATCAATTTGCTAATAGGGAAATTGACACGCTATATGCCTGGGTAAAACGCAACCCGTCTAAAATGATGTTAGTAAGCACTCCTAAACAGTTAAACCAAGCCGTAAAAAAACATAAACTCGCCAGCATGATGGGCGTTGAAGGCGGCCACATGATAGAAGATGACCTCAATAAATTGGACAGCCTTTATAATCGTGGCGTACGTTATATGACACTTACTTGGAATAATAATACCTCTTGGGCCACCAGTGCAGAATACGAATCCGGCAATCAGAAGAAAGATGAAAAAGTGGATACTACTTCTCAGAAAAAAGGATTGAATGATTTTGGAAAAGAAGTGGTAAAAAGAATGAATAAACTCGGCATGATGGTGGACCTGAGCCACGTGGGGGAGCAAACTTTCTGGGACGCCATTCACATTTCTACCAAACCGATATTGGTGTCGCACAGTGATGCCTACGCGCTTTGCCCGGCATTCAGAAATCTAAAAGACGACCAGATAAAAGCAGTAGCCAAAAATGGTGGAGTCATTGATTTGAATTTTTATCCGGCGTTTCTTGATAGCACCGTAGAAGCCAAACAAATAACCTATCACAAAAAGCACAGGGCAGAAAGAAAAGAATTAATAGCCTCTGGCAAAAAGGATTTTGAAGCTGATGAGATCATTGCGAAAGAATACCCGAAAGAATTTGAAGACTTACAAGCGCCATTTCATCTTTTGTTTGACCACCTGGCCCATATTGTAAAACTCGCAGGCATAGATCATGTAGGTCTTGGCGGTGATTTTGACGGAATCAGTATCACCCCAAAAGTTCTGACAGACGTCACGAAATATCCGATGATAACCGAAGAACTCGTAAAGCGCGGCTATTCTAAAAAAGATATT
>JAHEZA010000451.1 GCA_023251335.1 Chitinophagaceae bacterium
GCATAAAAACGAAGACATTTTTCAAATGTGTGGCTTTGGTAATTATTTAATTCAAAAAATCGTGCTTGCAGAGTCCTTTTAAAAAGATGTCACCTCTTAAAATAGATGTTGCGCATAATTAAACAAGTTGTCATCCCGGAAAAAGGGAACAGGCTGTTGCCTTTTGGATCGACAAAAAATTGCGCAATCGCTTGATTACTTAATAATAGAACCGATGATTAGATATTAAGGAAGAATATTTTGAAAAAGTCCGGATTTCTTATCTAAATGCGGTATTTTTAAAATCTAAAAAGTTTACGTTTACCAAGTACTTTTTCAAGAAACTTTTTAAGTTGATATGTCGCATTTAGGAAGCAGGCTACTATACCATCAAAATTTTTATTGCATTAAGTCCGCCTCAAAAATATAAATTTAAGATCATGAAACAGATTACAAAAAAGTTATTTTCAAAATTCAATCCTAAGGAATCATTTGTAGAAAAAGTAAAAGAAGAATCATCTGAAGTATCCAAAGATGATCGTCGCAGTTTTTTAAAAAAAGCAGCAATCGGCGGTCTTTCATTAGGCGCATTTTCTTTTGCTCCGGTCGAAAAAACTTTGGCTTTTGCTACTCAAAAAATAAATAGATATTCCGGTCCATCGGATCTTAAAATTACTGATATGCGCATTGCGGATTTCGAGATATGCCCCATTCTGAAAATCTATACCAATCAAGGCGTTCATGGCCTTGGCGATATACGTGACGGCGCTGATAAACGATATGCGCTGGAGCTTAAAAGTAGAATACTCGGTATGAATCCATGCAACGTAGAAATGATATTTAAAAAGATTAAGCAATTTGGAGGGCCAAGTCGCCAGGCTGGCGGTGTATGTGCGGTCGAAATGGCTTTATGGGATATAATTGGAAAAGTATATAATATCCCGGTTTACCAATGCTTAGGTGGTAAATACCGCGATCAGATCCGGATATATTGCGATACTACTGCTACTGAAAAAACCCCTGATGGTTATGCGAAAAAAATGAAAGAAAGGCTAAACATGGGATTTACCTGGCTAAAAATGGATATGGGAATTGAGCTGCTGAAAGATGTGCCAAACGCTTTGGTAAATGATGATTTCTGGAAACAACAGGATGGTGGAATGAGCCAGTGGGGAAATAACGGATCTACCAGTTTTGCTCAAACAAAACATCCGTTTACGGCTGTTCAGATAACTCCCAAAGGGTTAGACTACCTGGTTCAATTTGCGGCAGATGTGCGCCAGGCGGTTGGCTATGATGTTCCGTTGTCTACCGACCATTGGGGGCATATTGGTGTAAATGAAGCAATTAAATTGACAAAGGCAATGGAACCTTATGATCTTGCCTGGATGGAAGACCTGGTTCCGTGGTTTTATACGGATCAATGGCGACAGATAACTGAGTCAACCACAACGCCTACTTTAACCGGTGAAGACTGTTACCTGTTAGATGATTTTAAACCTTTAATTGATAATCATGCTGTAGACATTATCCATCCTGATATTAATTCGTCCGGCGGTATTTTGGAAACCAAAAAGATCGGTGATTATGCGGAAGAACATGGTGTGGCGATGGCGTTGCACCATTACGCCACTCCGATTTCGTATATGGCAAGCGTGCATGTTGCGGCGGCTACCCAAAACTTTTTGGCCCTGGAAGATAACGGCATTTATTACCCTTATTGGGACGATCTTGTAACCGGCATTAGCAAGCCGATTATCAATAAGGGATATGTAAAAGTTCCTGAAAAACCGGGCCTTGGTGTAGAGTTGAATGAGGAAGTTGTTAAGCAGCACCTCATAAAAGGAGGCGGCTTCTTTGAACCCACGCCTGAATGGGATCAGCTTCGTTCATGGGACAGAACCTATAGCTGATCAATGCTCTTCTTTTTACTGCTTTATGTTTATTAAATTTTTCTACACAATAATTTGTAATGAGTATTACAGGCTTCGTTTCGCATTTAAATCTAAGTTTATGAAAAAGAGTTTTATTTTATTTGCCTCTTTATTTTTATGTGCACATGTGTGTACAGCACAGCAGGTAGGAAGTTCGCCCGCATACATTAAGGCGCTAACTTCTCAATGGAACGGCCCCCGTTCTGAAGATGGCCGTCCTAAAGTTTCGGATGCAATTTTACGACGATTAAAAAAAGTGGCCATGGAAGAAGCATGGGGCTATTTACGCGGCCACGGATATGAAAATCAGTTTGAAGGAAATTGGAAAGTCCTTCATGCGGACAGCGCTATGACGGGACGTGTAGTGACGGCTCAATACATGCCGGAAAGGCCCGATTTTAAAAAAGTAATAAGGCAAGCCGGATTGTCCGAAGGGCGCGATTCCTCCGGCGGCACCAATTCGTGGCCCATAGATATTTTAAAACCGGGTGATGTGTACGTTGCAGACGGATACGACAGAATTATAGACGGTACATTGATCGGATCAAATTTGGGAAATGCGATTTATGCTAATTCTAAAAATGGGGTTATTTTCTACGGCTCTGTCAGGGATGAAGGTGGGTTAGATGAAATTAAAGGCTTTAATGCGTGGACAAGGGGACAAGATCCCTCTTATCTTCAGCAAGAGATGCTAACCTCAATTAATGCTCCTATTCGTATTGGAAGGGCCATCGTCTTACCGGGCGATGTAGTACTCGCTAATAAATACGGAACCATTTTCATACCTGCTTACCTGGTGAATGATTTGGTACTGTCCGGAGAAGTTACCCACTTACGGGATGAATTTGGATTTCAGCGATTGCGTGAAAAAAAATATACTGCCGGAGAGATTGACAGTAAATGGAGCAAGGCTATCCAGGAAGATTTTTTAAGTTGGCTTAAAAATTATCCCGATAATACGTTGCCCATGACCAGGAAAGAATTAAATGATTATTTGGAGACTCAGAAAGTACACTAAGTAAATTTTTGAATGGAGGAAGATTCACCAATATCCATCTATAATTCTTTTCATTTTAAATACTGATATTGATATATGATAAGCAGAAAAATAAATTATAACGTAGAAGCATATACGAAATTATATGTGTGCCTGCCATCTGTGGAATTCACTTATGTGGCAAAGTTATTTAGCCTGGCCTTATTTTTACTTTTTGCACAATTCACTTTGGTAAATGCGCAAAATACTTCGGGAGAGGAATTGTATAAATCTGAGGATTTTACGTTACCCAACAGTTTTACTCATGGTGTGGAAGGCCCTGCGGTTGACAAATCCGGAAA
>JAHEZA010000452.1 GCA_023251335.1 Chitinophagaceae bacterium
TAATTGAAATTGATGATAGTAGGTACAAGGCATGCCTTCTGCCTACTATAGTTGAAGATTCACAATTGACTATTAACCATTCACGATTCACCAAATGAGAACATTAAAAATATCTGTTGCGCAATTTCAACCGAAAGACGGCGACAAAGAATACAATCTTTCTGTGATAGAAAAATTAACGGCGAAGGCAAAAACGGCTGGTGCGGATGTGATCAGCTTTCATGAAATGTCCATCACGGCGTACACCTTTTTTAAAGACCTGGCCAGGGATGAAGTGGTGAAGCTCGCCGAAAAAATTCCGGATGGAGAGAGTACACAAAAGCTGATTCAGATTGCTGAACAGTACGACATTACTATCCTGGCCGGATTGGTTGAAATAACAGATGATCAGCTTTTTAATACCTATATCTGCGTAGATAGATCGGGATTAATTGCAAAATACAGTAAGATACATCCGTTTATCAGCAAATATTTTTCTCCCGGAAATGAGTATGTTGTGTTTGACATCAAAGGCTGGAAATGCGGGATATTAATTTGTTACGATAATAATGTAGTGGAAAATGTGAGAGCCACCTCACTGCTTGGCGCAGAAATTATTTTTGCTCCGCACGTCACCATGTGTACGCCATCTTCCATGCCGGGAAGAGGTTTTGTTGATGATGCATTGTGGCAAAAAAGAGAGATTGATCCTGTGCCGCTGAGAATGGAATTTGACGGGCCAAAAGGCCGTCAATGGCTCATGCGCTGGCTTCCGGCGAGAGCTTATGATAATGGTGTTTATTATGTTTTTACTAATCCAATTGGATATGATGGCGACCAACTAAAGAATGGCAATTCAATGATCCTTGATCCGTATGGAGATGTGCTGGCAGAGATAAAAAGCTTCGATGATGAAATCGCAACTGCGGTGATCACTGAAGACAAACTAAAACTATCAGGAGGCTATCGTTATAAGAACGCAAGAAAGCCAGAACTGTATAAGGATATTCTCGGCGCAGATCATGAATCGCTGACAAAACCTGTTTGGATGGAGAAGTGATTTTTAGGTTGTTGGTTTGAAAATAGGATAAAGTATTATTTCTTATTAAAATAAATCGTTTAGGTCGTGATCATTAAAAAAGAAATTGAATAAAGCGGGTTGGATCGTGAATGCTTATGATTCCAATTAAATTCAGTGGTTGTTTTAATTCTTTTCTTTTTTGCTTGAACAAAAAAGAAACAAAAAATTCAAGGACAACCCGATCGCTCCGCGCGTTTGTCCGGCCATCCCACTGTCTCGCCACAAGGTATCTAATGCATATTCAAACTTTTAATCTTTTGAGGTCTTAAAACGTGACTTAGTTCTGCCTGTGGTTGGCTTGTGGGATTGTAATCATTTACTTCAAATTTAAAAACAGAAAAAGCTACTATTTATTTGTTTACTAAGTGTAGCTTTGTTTACTGCAAAATCATTTTTAATCATGATGATAATCCAATAAAATAAATTGCAATCAATCGCTTTCATATAAAAAATCTACATGCCAAAAACCACCACTGCTGCCAAAAGAAACTACTACATTGTATTTCTTATCATGCTCACATTTTTTGTGATCTCATTTCTCACTAATGTCATCGGGCCATTGGTTCCTGACATCATTAAAGGATTCCATCTCAGCCTTACGATGGTAGCGGTGCTGCCCTTTGCATTTTTTATCGCTTACCTGGTCTCTATTCCGGCAGCAATGCTCAATGAAAAATATAAAGAAAAGAAAATGATGCTGGGGGCATTTGTTATTTCTTTTTTGGGAGCATTAATGTTGGGATTATATCCTAATTATCTCACGGCTATTATCTCACTGTTTTTGATCGGATGCGGCATGGCCATGCTACAGGTGGTGATAAATCCATTGCTGAGAACGTCCGGTGGCGAAGAACATTATGCGTTCAATTCTGTATTGGCACAATTGATCTTTGGCGCCGCTTCTTTCCTCAGCCCGTTAGCATATTCCTATCTTGTAGTAAATCTAAATAATTCGGGCGCGGAAGATCCGGTTCAACGGATATTTGCTTCCATTGTTCCTAAAAGCCTTCCGTGGATATCGCTTTATTGGCTGTTTGCCGTTGTGAGTTTGGTCATGATTGTGGTCATATTTGTTTCGCGTTTTCCAAAAGTAATTTTAAAGGAAGATGAAAAAGCCGGCGCATTACAGGTTCATAAAGACCTTCTAAAAAAGCCAATTGTTATTTTATTTTTCATCGGAATATTTTGTTATGTTGGTACCGAACAGGGAACCGCAAACTGGATATCGCAATTTCTATATGAGTATCATCATTACGATCCGCAAACCACGGGAGCCAGCGCTGTAGCCTATTTCTGGGGGTTAATGACGGCTGGTGGCGTGCTGGGTTTATTTTTATTAAAGATTATGGACAGTGCCAAAGTGCTGATCATCTTTACTATTTTGGCGATTATTTCTTTAAGCATCGGATTGTTTACCGGCAACGACCGCGTAGCTTTATACGCGTTTCCGATCGTTGGTTTTTTTGCTTCTGTAATGTATCCGATTATTTTTTCTTTAGCTTTAAATTCGGTAGAAGAAAACCAGGGCGCATTCGCAGGAATTTTGTTGACCGGGGTGATAGGCGGAGCAATCATTCCGTTGATTATTGGCGCTATCGGCGATCATTGGGGACTGCGAACGGGAATGTTATTTTTATACATTACCATGGGATATATTTTGAGCGTTGGTTTTTGGGCCAAACCGATTATTAAAAACAAAACAATTTTGCGGCAGAAGGCGGAAGGGTGAGTGGTGAATAGTGAGTGGTGAGTGACGGGTGAATAGTGATGAGTGACGAGTGATCGGTGATAACTGATAAACAATAACTGACAACTAATAACTGATAACCAATAACTGACAACTAATAACTGATAACTAATAACTGATAAACTAAATGACCAACGACAATATCATAGGAATCGACCTCGGCGGAACACACGTCCGTGCGGGAGTAGTTCGCGAAGGAGCATTATCAAAGATTGAATCAGCAAGAATCCCAGCCTCAGGAACAGTAGATGAAGTTTTGCAGGTGATTTTTAATTTGGTGGATCCGTTGGCAGATGAAAACATAAAAGCAATTGGTATAGGGGTGCCGAGCGTGGTGGATATTGAAAAAGGAATTGTTTACGACGTCCAGAATATTTCTTCATGGAAAGAAGTGGCATTAAAAGAAATAATGGAGAAGCGATATACTAATCCTGTGTTTATA
>JAHEZA010000453.1 GCA_023251335.1 Chitinophagaceae bacterium
GTACATTCAGATTTACAGATCCAATTTCATACCCTCTTGCTTTTGGTTTGCTGGGAAATGTTGGTCCCAACAAAAGTACCTTTTTTAATACTTTTTTGTTGATAGCGGCTACAAAAAAAATTAATTAAAACACCGAAGTAGAATTCGCGTTATTTCTCTGTTTACTACAACTTTTATCCCCAATTTTATTTTCTTGCAGCCGGTAAATCAGTCTTCGTTTTATTGATAACAGAAGTCACACTGGATATCACGCCTGCAATATCAGAAAGGTCAGCAGGGACGATCATTGTATTATTTGTCTGCGCCAACTTACCAAATTCTGTAAGATATTGTTCGGCAATACGCAGGTTTACCGCGCTTAAGCCGCCTTCTTCATTAATGGATTGTGCTATCTCTCTGATGCCTTTGGCAGTAGCCACCGCCACCATTTCTATTTCTGATGCCCTGCCACTTGCCTCGTTTATTCTTCTTTGTTTTTCTCCTTCAGATAACGCAATAGTTTGTTGTTTCTCACCTTCTGCACGATTAATCTTGGCTTGCTTATCTCCCTCCGATTCTGCTATCAAAGCTCTTTTCTCACGTTCTGCCCGCATCTGTTTCTCCATCGCGTCTTTTATGCTTTGTGGCGGCGAAATATTCTTCACTTCATAGCGCGAAACTTTGATTCCCCAAGGCCCACTGGCTCTATCTACCGCTTCTACAATCGTTGCATTTACCGCTTCGCGTTCTTCAAATGTTTTGTCTAATTCCATTTTTCCTATTACGCTACGCATGGTGGTTTGTGAAATCTGAATGACGGCAAACCGATAATTATCAATTCCATAAGAAGCTTTTTGCGGATCAATAACCTGGAGATAAATTACTCCGTCTACTTCCACAGCAATATTATCTTTGGTGATACATATTTGAGAAGCCACGTCAAGCGCTTGTTCCTTCAGGTTTTGCTTGTAGGCCACTTTGTCCACAAAAGGAATCAAGATATGGAAACCGGCATCGAGTGCCCGGCTGAATTTTCCCAATCTTTCTATAATGTAAACCGAACGTTGTGGCACTACTTTAAACGTGGATAAAAAAGCTACCAATAAAAACAGGATTATTACTACCAGGATAATTGTTGATGCCGTCATAATTTTTTAGTTGATTTTACTTTTAATAAAATACTATCGTTTCCTATAATAAGTACATTTTCACCCTTTTCAATAAAGTCTTCAGAAGCAGCCTGCCAGGTAGTTCCTTTGAAATCAACTTTGCCATTTTCACCTGGTGAAATTGCAGTTTCAGCCTTTCCAATTTTGCCCAAAAATTCATCTTCCATAAGTTCCGTTGAGTGCTTCCTCTTCCATAAGATTTTTGAAAACCATTTTCTTAAAAGAAGAATGCTTACAATTGAACTAATTAAAAAAATGATCAATTGCTGATTGATGGAGAGGTCTATGAACAGGCAGAGAATCGCCACGATCCATGCACCTACAGCAAAAAAGAAAAGTATCAATCCAGGCAATACAAATTCCAGCAGAAATAGAATAAATCCTATGATGATCCAGATCACAGCAGCATTCAGAAGACTTTCCATTGCAAGATTTTCGTTTGAAAAAAAGTAGGCTCAAATATAGACGAATAAAATGAAAATTATAAATGGACTATGATCCGGAAATAGCGTTGTTCTATAAACCGAGATCCTTAATGTTCAGATATGAATGAAAGTAGTCAACCGATTTCAATAACCTGCTTCCGTACCAACTAAACATTTCACCGTCAACCAACATAATTTTTATTCCTGGTAAATCTTTTTGAAATTCATCAATATGCTTTTTTTTGAAGGGGTATGGTTCTGACGAAAGAAGAATTAATTCAGTTTCCCTTTTCACTAATTCGTCCAACATAATTTCCGGGTAACGCTTTAGATCCGCAAAAACATTTTCCAAGCCACAGTAGTTCATCATATCATTTATGAAAGTATTACCTGCCGCTACCATGTAAGGGTTCTTCCAGATAAAATAGGCAGTGGGAATTTTCCTTCGCGTGCTATAAATTTTTTTCAGTTCTAGAAATCCTTGCTTAATCTCAGCAGTTAATTCACGTCCCTGACCTTGCTTTCCGAGTAGCTTCCCAATGTCTTCGATCATAGCGATCGCATCGTAAAGATTGTTTACATCAGTTATCCAAACTTCATATTTTTCAGCCAACTTCTCGACTTGCTCTTTTACATTTTCTTCTTTATTTGCAATGATTAAATCGGGTGAAATTTGATCAATGGTTTCGAACTGAATATTTTTTGTTCCTCCAACTCTTGTTTTATTCCTGTACCATCTATCGGGATGAATGCAAAATTTAGTGATACCAACCACTTCTGCTTCCATTTCCAGGTAGCATAGTAATTCTGTTTGTGATGGCACTAGTGAAATGATCTTGTTATAGTTTTTATGAGTTAATATTTTTGGGGATAAAATCATCGAAACAAAATTACAAGGTCATAGATGAAATAAAAAACTCCCGCGATCTTTCGAAAGCGGGAGCGAGTTTTTTACTGCTTTGGGGCAGCTTTCCTGGTACTTTCCCCGGTAAATTACGTTTCCCGGTTTCAGTTTTCGGTTTTGGATAGGAATCAGATACAATTTCTTTCAATTGGTTCTGATGGGTCTCATAAGAGTGAATTTGTTTTTCATTTAAGAAATGCTCATTTACTGCTTTGGGGTTGAACTCATTTCAAAAATAAAACCTGGTTTTCGATTTCCTCTTTACACTTTTGCAAAGAGATGATATTGGATAAAAGTAGAAGTTGACTGATATCGGATTTTTCGATTTTAAAAGGAACTTGGATAGATTCTGTCTTGTCGAATAGAAATTTGGATATTTATTTTTTGATTAATGCCTACATCAACATCAATCAACTTCTGGAACAAAGATAGGAGTTATGATATTGCTGCAAATGGCATTATTGCCCTTTTTTACACAACCAGTATTTACTAATAAATTCGTAAAATCGCTAACTCGCTGGATAGGGAAGCTACTTTTATTTTGTAGTAAATCTACTTTTTTGTTTCCTGTAAAAATTTATATTAAATCGTTAAAAAACTATTAATCAAATGATTGCGTGTTTATATAAATTAGTTATGATAACTGCTGTTTTTAGAAATTAACATAAATATTAAAGAGAAGAAATCGAAACTCTTTTATTAGGACAGCTTTTCCTTTCCAACTTTTTCAGCAAGTTATGTATTGCACAATTATGGATATGCT
>JAHEZA010000454.1 GCA_023251335.1 Chitinophagaceae bacterium
AAACAGAACAGCGCACGGCCGAGCTTTCAGTAATTAACAGCGTACAGGAAGGATTGGCAAAAGAGCTTCATATCGGGGCAATCTACGAACTCGTCGGCAATAAATTAAGTGAGGTGCTCCATACACTTGACATTGATATTCGTTTGTTTTCTCCGGAGACGAACCAGGTGTTTTTTCCTTATGTCCGCGACCAGGGAAAATTAATTACCGTGGCTCCTTCCCAATTACTTGGCATGTCAAAGCATGTCTATGAAACACATCAAACACTAATCATCAACGAAAAACTGGCGGAGCGAATGGAAGAACTCGGATCGTTTAGTTTGCCGGGTACGCAGTCAGAAAAATCTTTTATGGCGGTTCCTATTATGGTTGCCAATAAAGCAACCGGCATGGTTGCCATTAGTAATTACGAAAAGGAAAATGCATTTACTGACTCTGAAATACGCCTGCTGCAAACGGTTGTATCTGCTATGAGCGTAGCGTTGGAAAATGCGCGTCTGTTTGATGAGACCAATCGTTTGCTGAAAGAAACCGAACAAAAAACCGCCGAACTGGCTGTTATAAACAGTGTGCAGGACGGATTGGTTAGAGAGATGAAGATGCAATCAATTTATGAATTGGTGGGAAACCGGATTTGCGAATTGTTTGATACCCAAACCGTGCTCATAAGGACATTTAACTACGATACAGGCAATGAAGAATGGCAATTCGTTATTGAAAAAGGAATACGACTGCACAGCGGCCCCCGTCCATTTATATGGGCTAATAAGTTGCTTATTGAAAACAGGCAGCCCATTTTAATTAATGAAAATTACCTTGAATTTGCAGCACGGCACGGCAGCGCCGGAGTGACCAAAGGGCTGCCGCCAAAGTCTGCTCTTTTTGTCCCAATGATCGTGGGCGACCTTGTGAGAGGTTCCGTAAGCCTTCAAAACGTGGAAAAAGAAAATGCGTTCAGCGATACCGATGTGCGTTTATTAACCACACTTACCAACAGTATGAGTGTCGCTTTGGAAAATGCGCGTTTATTTGACGAGACGAATCATTTATTGGCTGATGCAAAACAAAGGGCTTCGGAACTTACTACCGTTAATAATATAAGCAAGGCCCTGGCTTCACAGTTAAATCCCAATGACCTGATTAATCTCGTGGGCGATCAACTGCGCGATCTTTTCAAAGCGAATATTGTTTATCTCGCCTTGTTAAATAAAAAAACAAACGTCATTAATTTCCCTTATCAATATGGAGATAATATGGCTCCTTTAAAATTGGGCGAGGGGCTTACGTCCAAAATTATCCAAACGGGTGAGCCATTACTTTTTCATAAAGACGTAGTAGCTCATTCGGATAACCTCGGATTACAACGGGTAGGTATTCCTGCTGCTTCTTATCTTGGTGTTCCCATTCCGGTGGGTGATGAAATCATCGGAGTATTGAGTATTCAAAGTACCGAACAGGAAAACAGGTTTAATGAAAATGATCTCCGCCTTTTAACGACTATTGCTTCTTCTGTTGGAGTTTCGCTGCGGAATGCACAACTATTTGAAGACGTGGAACAGGCAAAACAGGAAGCAGAAAAAGCCACCAAAATTGCAGAAAAAGCCAATGAAGCAAAGAGCGCTTTTCTTTCTACGGTGAGCCACGAGTTGCGGACACCACTGACTTCCGTGTTGGGGTTTGCAAAAATAATCAGCAAAAGACTTCATGAAAAAATATTTCCAATAGTAGATCGCTCTGATCCGAAAACAGAAAAAACGGTGAGCCAGATCAACGAAAACCTGCAGGTGGTGATCTCAGAAGGCGAACGATTGACCCACTTAATAAACGACGTACTTGATCTTGCAAAAATAGAAGCGGGGAAAATGGAATGGAACCAGGAAGATGTTTCTATTCCTGAAGTGGTGGAGAGAGCGATTGCTGCGACTACTTCTTTGTTTGAACAAAAGGAAGTGAAATTAGTTAAGAAAATAAATAATGACATCCCCGAGATTATTGGTGATACAGATAAATTGATCCAGGTGGTGATCAATCTTTTTTCTAACGCGGTAAAATTTACGGACAAAGGTTCTGTAAAGTGTGAAGTGTCTCAGAAAGACAATGAGGTAATTGTAAGTATAACGGACACAGGTATCGGTATTGCACCGGAAGATTATGGCGCCGTGTTCGAGCAATTCAAGCAGGTAGGCGGTGATACGCTTACAGATAAGCCAAACGGTACAGGGCTTGGGTTACCCATTTGCAAAGAGATTGTAGAACATCATGGTGGCCGTATTTGGGTAGAAAGCGAAGTGGGAAAAGGAAGCACTTTTTCTTTTGCCATTCCTTTTGTTTCATCAGCAAATAAAATCTTTAAAAAAGACAAGCCGATTCATCTTAATGAATTGGTGAAGCAACTAAAAGAGCAAATGATATTTTCCCAGTTAAAAATGGCAGGGAAAAATGCTACCATCCTTGTGGTGGATGATGATGATTCTATACGCTCTTTATTAGAACAGGAATTGAGCGATGCGGGTTATTTAATTGAGCAGGCAACCAATGGAAAAGCGGCGTTGGAAAGCATCAGAAAAAATCGTCCCGATCTAATCATCCTTGATGTGATGATGCCTGAAATGAACGGCTTTGATGTGGCGGCCATTTTGAAAAACGACCCGCAAACAATGGATATACCGATTATTATTTTATCAATCGTACAGGATAAGGCGAGAGGCTTTAGAATAGGCGTTGACAGGTATTTGACCAAACCAATCGATACCGCACAACTATTTACCGAAGTAGGTAATTTATTGGAACAAGGCAAATCGAAAAAGAAAGTAATGGTGGTGGACGAAGATAGCCAAGCGGTGCGTTCATTGACAGAAGTGTTGCAAACAAAGGGTTACCAGGTTGTAGAATCGGACGGAAAAGAATTGCTGCAAAATGCAATAGACACACAGCCAGATATTATTATTTTAAATTCTTTGCTGTCGGGTAATCAGGAAATAGTAAAAACGCTGCGCTTCGAAAAAGGATTGGAAAATGTTTTGTTTTTTATTTATCAGTAGGGAGGTCAGTGGTGAGTTGTGAGTGGTGAAGTTTATTAGTTATGAGTGATTAGATATGAGAGCTATGAGTGCAGTGGACGAAGAAATAACAGGTATTTCTATTTTTTATTCATGAAATAAAAGGATACCGAAAACTGAAGAAAAAAGATTCAGTGGACGAAGAAATAATTGGTCTTTCTATTTTTTATTCATGAAAT
>JAHEZA010000051.1 GCA_023251335.1 Chitinophagaceae bacterium
TTTGCTTTACTGTATTTTTAATATCAGGCTAAGATGAACGAAAGTATTGGTTGAATCAAATTCAAATTGATAATTAATTCAACCACAAAAGTCGTCTTAGCCATGCCTTTTTATAAGGCGGTCATTTTAAATGATAAGAAACAATTTATGAAACATGGCGATCATGGTTAAACGAACATCCACAAAAATAAAATATGCATTGGTCACAAATCACTGATCCATTCAATAATTTAGCGTTATCAGTCTTAATAGCTTTAGTTCCCATCCTTTTTATTTTCTGGGCGCTGATTGTAAAAAAGATGGAAGGCTATAAGGCTATTTTATTCGCCACCTTACTTGGCGTGTTGATTGCTGTTTTTATTTATGGCATGCCGATCAAGTTATCTTTATTCTCCGTTGCCAGTGGCGCGTTATACGGCTTGTTTCCAATTTGCTGGATAATTATCGCTGCGCTTTTTTTATTCAATATCACTATAAAGAGCGGGCAGTTTGAGGTTATCAAACATTTTATGGCTTCAATTACTTCCGACAGGAGATTGCAGGCTTTGTTGATCGCTTTTTCGTTCGGTGCTTTTTTGGAAGGAACTGCTGGTTTCGGAGCGCCTGTGGCTATCACTGCTGCAATGCTTGTTGGTCTTGGGTTTGATCCGCTTTACGCGGCTGGCTTATGCCTCATCGCCAATACTTCCCCGGTGGCATTTGGCTCTATCGGAATTCCTATTACGGTTGCCTCGCAGGTGACATCCATTCCTGAAATGGCTATCTCACAAATGGTGGGAAGAACACTTCCCATTATATCTTTAATACTTCCGTTTTACCTGGTAATACTGATGTGTGGATCCAAAAAAACACGCGAAGTTTTTCCTGCTGTATTGGTATCGGGATTATCTTTTGCACTAATTCAATGGGCGTGTTCTAATTTTCTCGGTCCATCTTTGCCCGATATTCTAGCCGGAATTGGTTCTATCGTATGCCTGATGGTTTTCATCAAATTTTGGAAACCAAAAAACACCTGGAGATTTGCCAACGAAGCGCCGCATATAATGAATAAGGAGATTAAATATTCGATGGCGAAAGTGGTAAGAGCATGGTCGCCATTTATTATTTTAACCATCATGATTATTGCATGGGGATTGCAGCCGATAAAAGAATTGTTGAATTCTTTTGGCCAGGTGGTGTTTTCATTTCCTGGAATTCACAATGTTATTATGGGTGTGGATGGTAAATTGATACCGCATGTTTTTAAATTCAATTACCTGTCTGCCGCCGGAACGGCCATTTTTTTATCAGCTATCATCGCCATTCCATTGATAGGATTGAGTTTTAAAAGCGCTGCAAAAATATTTTTAGCAACCCTCAAACAACTCCTGTTTCCTATTATCACTATTGCTTCCATTCTCGGTTTTGCCTATTTGGTAAATGATTCAGGAATCATTTTAACCGTTGCCCAGGCGCTCGTAAAAACCGGCTGGTTGTTTCCTTTCTTCGCACCGATTCTCGGATGGCTTGGTGTATTTATTACGGGCTCGGATACTTCTTCCAATGCATTATTTGGCAAGCTTCAGAGCGTTACCGCCACTTCGATCGGCATAGACCCGGTATTGACTGTAGCCGCTAATACTTCAGGCGGCGTTATTGGTAAAATGATCTCGCCTTCGTCCATTGCTGTAGCAGCCGCCGCCGGAAACCTGGTAGGACATGAATCGAAATTATTCCGGTTCACGGTTAAGCATAGCTTCATCCTGCTGGCCTTCACGTGTCTTATTGTTTTAGCACAAACGTATTTGTTCAGTTGGCTTATACCTGCCTATCATTTGAGGACGTTGGATAGTGCTTCCATTACCCATGATTTCTCAAAAAGTTACATGTACCTTATTGCGTTGGGGATAATAATAGGTGCTATAGCAACGATAATCCTATTAGTAAATAGAAAGAAAATTAAAGAGGCTAAATCAAAAGAATAAATAGCTTTCTAAAGGGAATAACTGTGCACATTCTCATTATTCTTTTGGTACCGGGCTGACTTTTTTAGCGCGAACGTTCACAGGTGTGTTTTCCAATTAGTCAAGAAGTATTGCCACTTGTTGATGGAGTCTCCAACCACAATCTTTCGGATAAATAACAATACCACATTCAAAGCCTGTTTCATAAAATCAAACCAGGTAGATGTATTTTATGAAACAGGAATCTTTGAAAAAAATTGGTTTACTGTAACTGTTCAAAGGTGGCTTTGCAAGGATTTTGCAAACGCAAGAAGTGGTCACCGCCATTATCCTTCTTTTGATTTCATCTTTTGTTTCATTTCCTTTTTCATCTCGGCTTTCTTCGTTTCGTAGGTCTGATATTGGCTGTTCGTGAGTATTCCTTTCAATTCAGCATCTTTGGCGGCATCATTGTTTTTCATTGTCGCCATCTTTTGGTCCTTTGTGTCTGTGCTACTCTTTAGCTGCTCGTTCATGCCGGCATACTTAGCGTTAATGTCACTAACTTTTGGAATCTGGTCTGTTGTTAAATTTAAATTCTTTGTCATCCAGTCTGTGAGTTTTGTTGCACGATCGCTGGCGCTCATGCTTTCAGTGCCCTGCGCTATCACTCCTGAAGATAGGAACAACATGAAAGAAATTAACAACGGCATTTTTAATTTTTTCATAATAAAGAAATTTAATTTTTAAAAGAAGTTATTCTCTTTATTAGCTGCAATTTCCTTGCCAACTGGCGATGCCAAAAATTATGATGAAATGAAATTGGAGAATAAAGTTGCTGATAACATTTCATATCAATCAGGATAAAAATCAGTCCTATTTCTTCGTTTACTTTATTATAATATTCTGTTTGGGCATCCGAAACAGTAAACAGCATGACACGTATTGCGCGTGAACTGGTAGTATACAAATATTCCGGAGATAAACGGATAACAAGCAGGGAGCAAATTGTTGATGTGATAAATTTTATGAGGCAACAATATATTGAGCATGGAATCGGACGTGGAACTAAGCTATCATAAAATCATTACCACCTTTGTAATTATCAGTTACGGTTAACATCGTGGATGCGTTCGCGCTGATCATAACAGCCGAAGTGTCCGAACTGATTGCTGCTGTAGTTGGCCTGGTATCATTACAACTTCTTGACAGGTACCACAAAAGCAAGACAGCAGCTACAATGATGATTAACGGCCACAACCAATTATTCCCTCCCGGTTTATTTATGATCGCTTCAGCATGTTCCTTTATTGGATTCGCGGTAACAGGAGTCGCGCCCACCAGCGAACCTAAACCCAGTAAGCCGGTAATAGATGAAAGCCCGGCAGGCATTGCATGAAGAATATGATCTTTTTGAGAGGAAAGAAATCCCGCGAGGCCACTTGCCGATAAGTTATTTTGTTCGGCGTGTCTTCCCAGGATTCCCATTATAGCAGGCAATCCCATGCTCATCAAAGAGTTTGCGGAAGAATCTTTGATGCCGGCAAAATTGGAAATGGCGCTATTTATCATACCCGTGTTGGCACCAAATAATTCGGAAAACATACTACTTCCTTTTTCCGGTGATGTTGACTCAGGTGATCCTGCATTTGATGATGACGCATTTTTTGCCATTTCAAGAATGGTGTTGGCTCCGTCATCACCGGATGTTGCTTTCATTAAAATTCCTGCCAGGCAGGTGGGTATTACTGCCTTTAGGGCTTTCATAATTCCAGAACTACTTTCTTCCAGTTTCGAAGACGCCTGCTTTGTGAATTCACCGGTAAAATAATTTTTTACCGTTTCTATCAAGTTAAAAGACATAATGCTTTTGATTTTTATGTTAAAAAATAATTGAAAATGTATTCATCTTCATGAAGTGGCCAAGGATCCGAACCAGGAAAAGTAGCCACAACGAATGTACCAAAATCGATATGAATGGAAATTTATATTCAGAAAACCCTTTTGCGGCGGCGTACATCGGGTTTATTATGAGCCTTTTATTTGAAGGCCTGCAACATCATGAACAGATACATCGAAGGTGTCAAATGAAAAACAGCATCATTTCTTCGTTTACTGTACTTCGGCCAAGCCAGCACAATGCGAAATAGTGCATGCGTTTTTTTTTATGGTGGTTAGTTTTTATTGTGGCAATAAAACCTTATCAATTATGTAATACACTCCATTCACCGCATGATTATCCATACTTATTGCATTTGCAGGAGCATCTGAATAGGGTGCGCCTCCCGGAGGAAAAGTACCAAGTCCGGTGAACTTTAAAGACGTAACAAATGGACCTGTAAAGGTGGCCTGTTCTAATATTCCCGGATGCACGGCCACAGCCGAATTAATCAATGTAGTATAAAACTTAGGCGTGGCTGAAAAGTTATTTGAAAATACCCTGACATTTGGCTGAAAGCCTGCGCCCATATCTGTTGCCAGGAAATGATATACTAAAATTCCCCTGACAGTTGCAGCCGGAAGCGAGCTATATAAAGCAGGATTACTAAAAACATCAGGAGATCCTGATAACGCAGTTGCAATGCCTTCTGCCTGTGCCGGTGGCATGCCCTGTTGTACTAAAGAACCATATATCACGCCGAACAAAAGTTCCTGAAAAGCTTCATCGCTCGGCGCAAGGACGGTCATATTTGTAACAGCATATCCTAATAAAGAATCTATCTTATTTAACCCCGACTGGCCACTATCAGCTCTTGCTACCGCGGCTTTAAAGTATGTTAACTTTGGATTACTGTACATCGCTGTTTTTAATAATTGACTTGGTGGTGCTACAAGTCCGGCAACAACATGAATGACCCCGTTACGCATCTTCAAATCGGAGTGCACAACCGGGATATTATTATCATAGAATCCGGTTGTACTAACGGACGGAAATGTGGAAAGTTTTAGTGAAAGTGGAATTCCCGGCAGCGCGCCAATACTAATGGACGACGGTAGCTGCATATTAGGGAATGAGTCAGGAATGGTAGTAGAAAGGTATTGTTGCCCCGGGACTATGGCATAGCCTACAATTCCTCCTAAAACAGTGGCTGGTAATGAATTTATAACATCTATTGACGGAATTCCGGAAGCCCGGAAGGCTTTATTATCCGGCAGAAAAACAGTGAAGATGCTATTACTGTCACTCAATTGTGCCAACTGCCCGGTCTTTTCTGCAGCCGCTTTAAAAAATGAATAGCTGGTATCTGAATTGATCACATCACCAATGCTGGTTGCGACGTCGTTAACCGGAGGATAGATAATAGATGTAGCATCTGGCAATGCTTTATTACAAGAAGACCAAATCATGCCGGAAGCGAAAAGGAAGCATAAGCCGGAAACCGCAAATGTTTTTAAATTATTTCTTTTCATATTCTTTCTTTTGAAGATCAATTTAAGATCTATGGATTAAAATAAGTGATAACCAATACTTAGATAATAAATA
This sequence comes from Chitinophagaceae bacterium, assembly GCA_023251335.1. Taxonomy (GTDB): domain Bacteria; phylum Bacteroidota; class Bacteroidia; order Chitinophagales; family Chitinophagaceae; genus Ginsengibacter. Next base: position 5,407 of record JAHEZA010000051.1, read on the forward strand.
GCACCGATGGCCGGATTACCAAAAGCGTTTCGGTAATATTGATTCAGGATATTAGTACCGCCCAGTTTTAATGATATTTTAGGTCCCGGAAATTTGTACGATATCTGCGCATCTACTGTTTGGAAAGCGGGTACAAGCCCATTTCCGAAGTCGCTTTCGAAATTTACATCATCCTGCCAACGATAGGTTATATCACATCCTAACCTTTTTTCAAAGCCGAATCCTGTGTTGCTGAATGTAAGTCCGGCCCTGTATTTGGGAGCATTGAAATCGGCCTGGAAACCATCCGGCAGATCGCCGAGATTATCAGAACTAAGTGTACCGCCTATTGTAAAGTTTCTGGGGAGCGAGTAAGAAACGTTCAATCCGAAACCATACGTATTTACCTTGTCTGTAACATTAATGGGAATTGAGTAGGTAGTTACCAATGAATTGTTATTAAGATTTGCTTTTATTTCGTCCGGAGTACCCTGGAAAACACTTATATCATTATTTACTGATTGAGCTACAATGACCCGCGAAAGAAAATTCTCATATGTTCCATAATACCCATACACATCAATAAGCATTCTTTTATTAATCATTAAACCTTTATAGCCGAGTTCAAAAGAACCAACGCTTTCTGCTTTGAAATGCGTAAGTGGATTTACTTGCGGGTTTGCGGCGAATAGCTGAGCATTTACCGTGTATACGGGATTTGATGCCAAATGATAGTAATCTATAAAACTTGATACTCCGCCGATCAAATGCGTGCCTCCTTCTACTATAAGATCAATATACTGTTGTTGTGTTGATGCAAAACGATACGCCGTTTGATACGACATTCTGATATTATTGTCTTCAGCAACTTTCACCACCAGGGATAAACGCGGTGTGAATTTTCCCTCGAAATTTTGATTTTTATCATAGCGGCCGGAAGCGATAATTTTTAATTTGTCTTGAAATATTTTTTTAGTCACCCCCACATAGCCTCCAAATTCATTAATTGGAATCTTCCCGGTTGAGTCGGTAAATATGGTGCCTTCAGAATTGAGTTCATACCTTTTAAAATTGGCGCCAACGATCACGTCAGCAAAATTTGAGATTAACGGTGATAAATTATACTGTCCCTCAATATTATAAAGGTTTGATTTGTCAACAAATAAACCGCCGCCATCTGAAATAGGAATACTTCGGACTTTATCAAAAATCTTAGTGAATTCCGGAGTGCCCGGGACTGGCCTGCCCTGGTCGGCAACGGCCCGGGCTGCGCTATGAGCCGCCATATCAGATTGTCCTTCTGTTTTTGCATTTAAATACGCAAAAGCATATTGTTGATACCACTGACTACTTGGCTTCCACTCTTCATTGAATAACCGGGTGGTAATGGTGGCATCAAAAGACTGGCCCGCATTTTCCTGGGTGGTGTAGGCCCGCAAAAACCAATTTTTGTTTACCAATTCTACCTTATACTGTCCTACTTTTAAATCCAAAAAAGAGTATCGGTCAATTCCTGTGTAAACAGTATTGCCCGTTCCCCAATATCCTTCTGCATTTAAAGAAGTGTGGGGGGATATTTTATAACTTAATGCTCCCGATAATTTAAAGTTTACGGTATTAGGATCTAAGATGTTTTTTTCTTCATAGCCACTTCTGGATACATAAATCGATGATGGCATCGAGTTGATGTAAGGCGCATAAAAAGGCGCCGCCTGTGCTATCGGATTTAAGACGTTTGATTTTATATCGATAGATGTCTCATCGCCATAAACGTTCACCCCATCATAGTTCGGATCAGTTTCACGTGTGCCCGTCTTTACTCCACCAACTGCGGCTGTGCGATCATAATCCCGGTAATCATTTGCGACCCAGTCTTTGGCCTGGATCAGTGAAGTGCCTATTTTAAAAGCGAATTTTTCACTGACTTTTTTTGCCCATCTCACATCCACATTATAATATGGAGATGCGTCCTTGTCTTTATTATTAATATTCATAACTCCCGTCTTTACCTGGAAGGAAAGGCCCTGGTATTTAAACGGATCTTTACTATTTATAATAATTGCACCGTTCATACCGCCCGGCCCATATAAAGCAGACGAAGCTCCTGGCAATAATTCAACGCTTTCAACATCCAATTCTGTGAGACCTACCACACTTCCGACAGAAAAATTTAATCCCGGAGCCTGGTTGTCCATGCCGTCCACAATCTGGTTTACTCTGACACTGCCGCTGCCGTTAAATCCCCTTGTACTTGGCGAAGTGAACGTAAGCGACGAGTTAACTACGTCCACTCCTGTTAATTTTCCGATCATATCATAATACGAAGTCGCTGATGTATTCCTGATATTCGTAGCGCTTATTCGTTCAATTGTTACCGGAGATTCAAGAATTCTTGATGGTGTTCTCGTCGCCGATACCACCACTTCCTGGCCAAGTGTACTAACGGGTTCCAGGTTTATTTTCACTAATTCACCTGCGCTGCTGACAGGCACCTCCTGTTGTTGAAACCCAATAGATGAAATAATTAATGTATCCGGCAACTTGCCTTTTGTGTCGAGAGAAAAATTTCCCCGCTCATCGGTATAAGTCCCCTCTCCGGATCGTTTTAATATTACAGAAACAGCAGGAATGGTTCCCCCTGAAGATTTGTTTGTAATAACACCTTTTAGGGTATTAACCTGCGCAGAGACTGCAAGCGGTAAGACATTTCCAATAACGATGACGAAAACATACCGGGTAAACTTTCTCATATCGATTATTTTATGGTTACAATTAACAGCAATTTAAGATTTGTATCGCTGATTTGAAAAAGTAATTTTTGTATTGGTTAGGGAAGTAAAAGGTCAGTTAGCCTTTTAATAAAATATTATCCGCATTTTTGCACCTTAAATTTTTTCTATGCAACCATTTGAATTTCCGGGACAAACTAATTTTTATAAAGGAAAGGTCAGGGATGTCTATACTATTGATGACCGATTGCTGGTAATGATTGCCAGTAATCGCATTTCAGCATTTGATGTGATACTTCCGAAACCAATTCCCAATAAGGGACAGGTGCTTAACCAGGTAGCTGCATACATGCTGAATGTTACAAAAGATATTTGCAATAACTGGCTGTTAGCCACACCGGCGCCAAATGTTTCTGCCGGCAAAAAATGTGATCCTTTTAAAGTGGAAATGGTTGTACGCGGAAACCTTACAGGCCACGCGTGGCGTACATATCAATCCGGAAAACAAATTTTATGTGTAGTAAAGATGCCGGAAGGATTAAAAGAAAATGATTATTTTCCTGAGCCAATTATTACGCCATCAACCAAGGCCGCAGAGGGGCATGATGAAGACATCAGTAAAGAAGAAATTATAGAAAGAAATATCGTTTCAAAAGATGATTATGAGCAATTGGAAAAATATACGTTGCAGCTTTTTGCACGGGGAAAAGAACTGGCTGCTAAAAGAGGATTGATATTAGTGGACACGAAATATGAATTTGGAAAACTCGGCGATGAAATTATTTTAATTGATGAGATACATACGCCAGATAGCTCCCGCTATTTTTATGCTGATGGCTTTGACGAACGGCAGACAAAAGGAGAAAAACAAAAACAGCTTAGCAAAGAATTTGTCAGAGAATGGCTTATTGAAAATAATTTTATGGGAAAAGAAGGCCAGCAGGTTCCCGAAATGAGTGATGAATGGATATCGATTATCCGTAACCGTTACATTGAGCTTTATGAAAGACTGATCGGAGAAAAATTCTTGCCTGAAGATTTGAGTTCAGAACAAACGAAAAACTGCATTTTAGATGCATTAGATCGCCTGGAAAAAAAATAAATTCATAAGACAAACCTTTCTCCCTATGAAAAAAACCGCCTTACCACATTGCTATTTCTTGCTTTTTTAATTCAATGCTTGTCAAAAAAATGGCATTTAAATTTTTAGACTTAATGATGTTGAAATGACAAAATTTTACATAGGCTGTTCTGGTTTTCATTATAAAGATTGGAAAGACTTTTTCTACCCCGAAAAGCTGCCTCAGTCAAAATGGTTTGAATTTTACTGCGAACATTTTAATACGTTGGAAATAAATAACACATTCTATAAATTTCCGACAGAAAAGTCTTTGGTAAAATGGCATGATGCAAGTCCGGAAGATTTTAAGTTTTCTGTAAAAGCACCGCGGTTGATTACGCATTATAAAAAGTTTTCCGGGTGCGAAACACTTCTTCATGATTTCTATACAAGCATCAGCAAGGGTCTGCAGAACAAATTAGGTTGCGTATTATTTCAACTTCCACCTCAACTGGTTTATACGCCGGAAATGTTGGACTTGATAATGAGCAGCGTTGATCCGTCCTTTAAAAATGTGTTTGAATTCAGGCATCTAAGTTGGTGGAACGAAAATGTATTCACTCAATTTAAAAAACGGAAACTAATTTTTTGCAGCATAAGCTTTCCAAAATTGCCAGATGAAGTGAAGGCAACCGCCTCAAATATTTATTACCGTTTTCACGGCGTTCCTGTTTTATATAAATCCACTTATTCAGAAAAGTTTGTTGAGAATATATATCAGGAAATAAAAATCCAAGCTCCGAAAGAGGCATGGGTTTATTTTAATAATACATGGGGAAACGCAGCGGTTATCAATTCTAAATATTTGCAAAAACTGATAACTCCTTAAAGATTTCCAGGAGCTTAATTTGCTA
>JAHEZA010000455.1:0-1541 GCA_023251335.1 Chitinophagaceae bacterium
CCGAAGAGAAAGCAGCAAGCGGAGAATTTTATATGCTAAACCAATTTGCCAATGCTGATAACCCGTTAGCGCATTACTAAACAACCGGCCCGGAAATATGGAAAGACACTACCCAAAAAATTACGCATTTTGTAAGCGCCATGGGAACGACCGGCACTATTATGGGATGCTCTACTTTTTTAAAAGAAAAAAATCCTTCGATACAAATTATAGGTTGCCAGCCTACCGAAGAAGCTTCTATAGCCGGCATTCGCAGATGGCCGGAAGAATACTTACCCAAAATTTTTGATGCAAAAAAACTTGATCGCATTATGGATGTATCGCAACATGCCGCGGAAGAAACTACCCGTAAGCTGGCAAAAGAAGAAGGCATCTTTGCCGGAGTGAGCAGTGGCGGTGCAGCATCTGCAGCATTGCGCCTGAGCAACGAATTGAAAGATGGTGTAATTGTATTTATCGTTTGCGACAGAGGTGATAGATATCTGAGCACGGACTTGTTTGGATAGTAGAAATTTTTTCTTTTAAATTCAGAATTAGTAAATATTCCAGCAGATAAACCAACCGGCAGACAAACAAATAACAGCCTTTTCTATTTACCTTCATCATTTGATTTTAGCCGGTTTTGATAATGACGCCAACAATTAAACAACTCCAAAACAGCATTGAATAAATTATTTATTTTACTTTTTTTCTTCATCCCCGGTTTAAATTCTGCATTCGCACAAAAAGATATCGGAATAAAGTTTGGCCTCAACATTTCTAACGTGAACCATTCAAACGAAAACAACTTCACTAATTTGTTAGATTTTAATTCCGGCGTGGCAGTACGATTTAAGATGTCAGATAAGTTTTTACTAAACACCGAAGTTCTGGCATCAACCAAGGGTTTCAATAGTTTATTAATTCCGCAAGGAACGATTGCAAATCAACTGACCTATTTGTCTTTCCCTGTTTTAATCCATTATTGCGCGACTGACAAAATCTATTTTCAATTAGGACCGGAGTTTAACTTTCTGACGAAGGCTAAAATGAAAAACAGCGCGGTGGATGAAAGCGTCACTAAGGATTATAACAGGTTTGACTTTTCAATTGCAGGCGGCGTTGGTTTTAAAATACTTAAAGTATTGAATTTAGAAACAAGATATTCTTTTGGGTTATCTCAAATAAATAAAGACGCAAACAATATTGGTTCGCATAAAAACCGAACGCTTCAGATAAATCTTATCTATTTGTTGAGAAGCAAAGAATAACGTTGGCGTCATTATTAAGAAACCAATCTTGAACGTCATGTTTTTCAACCTGTGATTACGCTTTAACTAACCGCTTCCACTTCCCGGCAACCTTGTCTTCTCAAAAGCACAGTAAAGAAATAAATACCGCTGATTTTTATTTTTGCCAAAATGATTTTTGACTGATTGACCGGGCAAAAAAACTATGATGGAAAATTAAAAATAAATTTTTAATAATAAATTTGATAAAGAGCCGTCGCTCATTTTTAAAAAAAAAATCAGCAACATGAAAAACATTAATCCGGAAAAAAG
>JAHEZA010000455.1:1551-3210 GCA_023251335.1 Chitinophagaceae bacterium
ATAAATATAGCGTGTCTGAATGGTGGCTTGAGCCTCATTCTGAAGGCCCCGGCGCTCACGTGCATGAACACATTGTCCAGACATTTTATGTACTTGAAGGCCCTGTCTCATTTTTTGTTGGGGATAAATGGATTGATGTTGAAACAGGAACTTTTATCAGAATTCCTGAAAACACGATGCATACATTTGCAAACAGAACCGACAAGAAAACCGGATTTCTTAACTTCGATATTCCGGGAGGATTTGAGAAAGATATGCCGGGAATGGTAGCCTGGTTTGAGAACAATAAATAAATTTATTCAACAGGTAACGAGCCGACAAGATAACCTTTCTGTTGGCAGTCCAATAATATCATTCGCTGTTTTCCGCATTTCCCTGGTATCAAAAGTTATAGCTCTTTGTTTCAAAATAACGATTTCCTTTATAAAAAATATTCAACCCAACCTACCGGTATTCAGAGAACGATTGCGCAAATATCTTTTTCTGAATCTTTAAATTTCAGTACACTTGTAAAATACATTTGCGATTGTTTTAAAATTTTATCAAATGAAATTAAATCAACTTTTTGACCTCAGCGGCAAAACCGCTTTGGTAACCGGATGTTCGAGAGGTATCGGAGAATCAATGGCAATAGGTCTTGCAGAAGCAGGCGCTAATATCATCGGCGTATCGGGCACTTTAAAACCCGGGAGCAATGCAGAACAGCAAATAAAGAAATCAGGAAGGGAATTTACACCTTACTCCATAGATCTTGGCAACAGAAAAGAATTATATACTTCCATTGCGAAAATAAAATCCGCTCATCCTGTGGTAGATATTCTTGTCAATAATGCCGGAATTATAAAAAGAGATCCGGCCGCTGTTCATTCGGATGAAGAATGGGATGCTGTTCTGGATGTAAACCTGGATGCTGCGTTTATTCTTGCCCGTGAATTTGGAAAAGAAATGATAGAAAGAAAAAGCGGAAAAATAATTTTCACGTGCTCATTACTTTCTTTCCAGGGAGGTATTAACGTGCCGGGATACGCAGCCAGTAAGGGTGCCGTGGGCAGCCTCGTAAAAGCGCTTGCCAACGAATGGGCGTCGAAAGGAGTGAATGTGAATGGAATTGCACCAGGGTATATTGCAACAAAAAATACACAAGCGCTAAGAGAAGACGAAGATAGAAGTAAGTCAATTTTAGATAGAATTCCCGCGGGAAGATGGGGCGAGCCGGAAGACTTTATTGGCCCGGTTGTTTTTCTCAGTTCTCATGCATCTGACTATGTGGATGGAGAAATACTAACAGTAGACGGAGGATGGATGGGGAGGTAAAAAATTAATATTTAAATCTTTAAAGAAGATATGAAAATGTATTTGGAATAAATAAATAGTCAAAAAAATAAAAATTGAAACATGAGTGAAAAAATTGAAACCCGGCATCCCAACAGCCCGGCAGAAACGGCATCCATGAATACTTCCCAACTAAGGAAAAATTTTTTAATCGAAAAAATCTTTGAAGAAGATGCGATTCATCTTACTTTATCTTTTTATGATCGTTATATATCCGGTGGCGCAATGCCCGTGAATAAAGTCATTGAACTTCCTAATCCCGAAAATTTAAGGGCCAGCTACTTTCTGGAAAGAAGAGAAATGGGTATTATCAATGTAGGTGGCAAG
>JAHEZA010000052.1 GCA_023251335.1 Chitinophagaceae bacterium
GCATCATTGCCCATATAGACCACGGAAAAAGCACGCTGGCCGATCGTTTATTAGAATTTACGCACACCATAAATGATCGGGAAATGCAAGCCCAGGTACTAGACAACATGGACCTTGAGCGCGAAAAAGGAATTACAATAAAAAGCCACGCAATTCAAATCAATTACAAATTTGAAGGAGTTGAATATATTTTGAATCTGATTGACACGCCGGGCCATGTGGATTTTAGCTACGAGGTGAGCCGCGCGCTGGCTGCGTGCGAAGGAGCGTTATTGCTTGTCGATGCTACCCAAGGGATACAGGCACAAACAATTTCAAATTTGTATCTTGCTATTGATAACGACCTGGAAATAATACCCGTGTTGAACAAGATAGATATGGATGGCGCTATGATTGGTGAAGTAGAAGATCAGATTATAGAACTCATCGGCTGCCAACAGGAAGACATTCTGCACGCAAGCGCCAAAACAGGAATAGGTATTGAAGCTATTTTATCAGCCATCATTAAACGAATTCCTGCGCCTACGGGTGATGAAGCCGCACCACTACAGGCATTGATATTTGACAGTGTATTTAATAGTTTCAGAGGAATCATTGTGTATTACAGAATCTTCAACGGTATCCTGAAAAGGAACGACAAAATCAAATTCTCCAACACAGGTAAAGAGTATATTGCTGATGAAGTAGGTATTCTGAAAATAGGGATGATATCTAAAGACCAGGTGAAGTCCGGTGATGTAGGGTACGTGATCACCGGAATAAAAAATGCAAAAGAGGTAAAAGTAGGTGATACGATTACCACTACACAGAATCCCTGTAAAGAATCCATTAAAGGTTTTGAAGAAGTAAAGCCAATGGTCTTCGCGGGTATCTTTCCGGTGAATACGGATGAGTTTGAAGAATTACGTGATTGCATGGAGAAGCTACAACTTAATGACGCCTCGCTTACTTTTGAACTGGAAACGTCCCAGGCATTGGGCTTTGGATTTCGGTGCGGATTCCTCGGGATGCTTCACATGGAAATTATCCAGGAAAGGTTGGAACGTGAATTTAACCAGACGGTAATCACTACAGTTCCAAACGTTAGCTTTTTTGCATACACCACAAAAGGAGAAAAAATAACAGTAAACAACCCTTCTCAAATGCCCGACCCAAGCAGGATTGAGAAGATAGAAGAGCCTTACATCAAAGCGCAAATTATTACAAAACCGGATTATATCGGAAACATAATGACGCTTTGTATCGGAAAACGTGGCATTCTAACTAATCAGGGATACTTAACACCAACACGTGTTGAACTGAGTTTCGAAATGCCACTTACTGAAATTGTTTTTGATTTCTACGACAGGTTGAAAAGCGTTACACGCGGATATGCTTCATTCGATTATCATCCTATCGGCTATCGCGAAAGTGATATTGTGAAGATGGATATTTTGCTGAATGGAGAAAAAGTAGACGCCTTGAGTTCGTTAATTCATCGAATCCGTGCACAGGATTTTGGAAGAAAACTTTGTGAAAAATTAAAAGAGTTGGTGCCACGTCAGCAATTTCAGATTGCGATACAAGCTGCCATCGGTGCCAAAATCATTTCGCGCGAAAATATCAGCGCTATCAGAAAAGATGTGACTGCAAAATGCTATGGAGGCGATATCAGCAGGAAAAGAAAATTGCTTGAAAAGCAGAAGGAGGGCAAAAAGAGAATGAAACAAATAGGCAATGTGGAAGTGCCACAGGAAGCATTCTTAGCGGTATTGAAATTGGACGAATAAGCATTTTAGAACGAACATAATCTGAGCGTGGCCTTATATTAGATACTTCAGGTAATACAGTCAACCAACAAATTCGCCGAAATTTAATTTTCAATATCATGTTGAAATTCGAGAAATTAATTCCAAACAGAAATATTGGATAATTTGTTTACTGCATTTTCAAAATAAGGCTTGAAAAAACAAAAAGGAAAAGTGTTTCTAAACTTTTCCTTTTCTACTAATATAAAATATCAGTTTCAAGCCAAAGCAATATCCAGCACTTGCTGCATCGTTTTCACATAATTAATCTTTAAACCCTTTATGTAATTGGGGTTAATTTCATGAATGTCTTTTTCGTTTTGGGCGCTCATTATAATTTCGCGTATGCCTGACCGTTTAGCTGCCAGCACTTTTTCTTTTATTCCGCCCACCGGTAATACCATGCCGCGCAAAGTGATTTCTCCTGTCATTGCCAGGTAGGGTTTTACCCTTCTTCCGGTGAATGATGATGCAAGCGCGGTCATCATGGTGATACCGGCACTTGGCCCGTCTTTGGGAACAGCACCTTCGGGTACGTGAATGTGAACATTCTTTTTAATAAAGACTTCCGGGTTGATACCATATTTTTTTGCATTGGATTGAAGATAACTCAACGCAGTCGAAGCGCTTTCTTTCATCACATTTCCGAGATTGCCCGTGAGCTTCAAATCACCTTTGCCATTATCGCTTGTAGCAGATTCTATGAAAAGTATGTCACCGCCAACATAGGTCCAGGCAAGACCTACAGCTACACCGGCCATGTTAGCTGTCTTGTACATTTCATTACTATATTTTGATTTTCCCAAGATTTTCTCTACATCGTTGATGCTAACAGTGGGTTTTAGTTTTCCCTTTTCTGCATAATCCCGCGCAAGTTTTCTCATGATGCTTGCGAGTTGCCTGTCAAGTTCACGAACACCACTTTCTCGTGTAAAATCAGCAATGACTTTCTCCAGAACTGCGTCGGTCATTTTAAAGGAAACATTTTTTAATCCATGCGCCTCTTTTTGTTTTGGTAATAAATGCCGCTTCGCAATTTCTATTTTTTCTTCAGTAGCATAGCCACTGAGGTCAATGATCTCCAGGCGATCGCGAAGAGCAGGTTGAATATTTTGTAAATTATTGGCGGTGGCTATAAAAAGTACTTTACTTAAATCATATTCAAGCTCAAGATAATTATCGTAGAAATTATTGTTTTGCTCAGGATCTAAAACTTCCAATAATGCTGAAGATGGATCGCCTCTGAAATCCGTTCCTACTTTATCTATTTCATCCAATATCATTACGGGGTTGGATGATTTTACTTTTCTGATAGACTGTAAAATTCTTCCTGGCATAGCACCAATATAGGTTTTTCGGTGTCCGCGTATTTCACTTTCATCGTGCAGCCCACCAAGGCTTACTCTTACGTATTTTCTGTTAATGGCGTTGGCAATGCTTTTGCCCAGAGACGTTTTACCAATTCCCGGAGGGCCTACAAAACAAAGAATGGGGCTTTTCATGTCGCCTTTCAATTTCAGCACAGCAAGGTATTCCAATATCCGTTGTTTTATTTTTTCCATTCCATAATGATCGTGATCCAAGATCTTCTTGGCCTTTTTAAAATCGTATTGGTCTTTAGTATAATCCTCCCATGGTAGATCTAGCATCAGGTCGAGATGATTATAAACTACAGAATAATCAGGCGTGGAAGGATGCATGCGCTCCAGTTTTTCGATGCCTTTATGAAACATATCTTTTGCTGCAGCGGGCCATTTTTTACCTTCGGCTTTTTTCTGCATTTCTTTCACTTCCGCCACGTTATCGCCACCCAATTCTTCCTTAATGGCTTTTAATTGCTGTTGCAAAAAATAATCCTTTTGTTGCTTATCAAGTTCCGCGCGCGTTTTATTGGTTACTTTATTTTTCAATTCGGCATATTGCAATTCAGTTTGCAATAGATTCAACAATACTTCCGCCCTGGCTTTGATATCCTGGATCTCAAGCAATTTTTGTTTTTCGAGAATATTACTGTTAAGGTTACTGCTGACGAAGTGAATTAAGAATGCAGGATTCTCAATATTTTTAAGAATAATGGTTGCTTCGGACGGCATATTTGGCGATAGCTGAATGATTTGCCCGGACAATTCTTTGATAGATGCAACCATAGCATCAAAATCTTTATCGTTTTTTAATTCGCTGTCGGCCAGTACGGTGATCTTTGCTTTAAAATAAGGGTCCTCTGAAGTGATCTCATCTATTTTAAATCTCTTTTTTCCCTGGATGATAACAGTAGTACCTCCATCCGGCATTTTGATAAGTTTTAGAATCTTTGCGACGGTACCAATATTTACCAAATCACTTAACGTGGGCTCTTCTACCTGGCTGTCTTTTTGGGAAACTACGCCTATCATTTTGTCAGCCTTATGCGCGTCATTTACGGCCTTTATGCTTTTGTCTCGTCCTACTGTGATAGGAATAACCACTCCAGGAAAAAGAACAGTATTTCGTAACGGCAGTAGTGGTAATTCAGCAGGAATCAATTGGTCATCATTAGGATCGTTGTCTTCACTCATCGGAATCATGGGCAAAAATTCAATTTCCTCTTCAGGCCCATTAGCGAAATAGTTATTATTCATATATTTTTTTAAGTTGACATTCTGTCAATAATTTTGTCAAAGAAACGAAGTTTTTGAGCGTTAAGTACAATGTTCAAGATTAATGCCACGTTAAAGAAGCAGCACAGTTGTCAGGTAAGAATAAGTTATTAAAATTTCTGCCGATTAGTATAGTGAAATAACAAATAATGGTTATTCCTATTTATTAATTCCCAGGAATTACTATCAGTTGCCGTGTTATTACATGTTCGTCACCAACTGGCTCACCACCTCATCTATATCCCCGTCAAAATGGTGCCCACCGGGAAGTATCAAATATGTGTATTTTATTGTAATAAGGTTTCTGTCAAGGTGGTGGTCACCGGTTCCGTCTATGATCACTATTTTTCTATTTTGAAGTTTATTGATTTCCGTCACTACGTCCATGCTTCTTTTCGAATCGCCGCCAAACAGATCTGACCAGTGAATTTCAAAATCCGTGCTCCCGGACGAAGCCAGGATGAAAGATGTTTTTACATCATACTGAAAATTTTTGGGCAGCCGGTTAAGTACAAAAGGGAGTACATCAGCGCCAAAAGAATAGCCGATAAAAATGACTTGTTGGTTTTGGCGACCTGCTAATTTTTTGGAAAGGAAGTTGGTAATATCAAGTGTAGTTTGTTCAGGTGTTTTTTTATCGTCAAAGTAGATTTTTGAATTTAGCGCAATCACATCAAAATCATCTTTATTAAGAGCCTCACACACACCAGTAGAGAATTTATTAAAGCCGCCATCGCCGGATATGTAAAACAAGATCGGTTTTTTGTGGGTCGGCGCATTCCATTCTTTTATTGCAAAACCTCCTTCTTCAGTAGTGGGACTGCCAATAGCAAAATTTGAGGTGATTAAAATAAGAAGCATGAAGAAGTTTTTTTTCATAAATGCTGTTCAAGATTAATACATAAAAATATTTTCCTAATGGCTCATATTAGTGGCCAACAAAATTAAGACTTTCGGATAGCTTCAATTGTTAATTGATAATAGCACCTTTCGATTTACCATGGTTCCTGGTTTTCTTTTTGTGTAACAGTTACCTGTACACTGGATTTACGACAAATCCCATTTCTATAAGTAATTGCAAAAGTCCCTCTTCACCGGGTAAATGACCGGCACCAACAGCAAAGAAAGTGCTTTGAGATTCCATCAGTGTTGGCATCGATTTTGCCCAGCGCCTGTTCCTGTTAATAACTAATATGTCGTAAGCTCTTTTGCTCATAAACCGGGCATCATTAGCCAGTATAGAGAGATCGTGGAGATCTTCGGATTGGTAGGCTTTCATCATTTTATCAAAAAGTTCTTTGTAAATACCGGTAGATTTTAATTGTCTTAAAATTTCTTTACCAGTAAAAACTTTTTGTGCAATATCTAATTGTTCCAATGCTGTTTCGAGGCCTCCCGTTTTTAATCCTTTTTCCTGTGCTATCTTTAATAGTTCCATTTCTGCTACTTTGATCTCATCACAATCAATAGCATCTATTGTCATTCGGTTGATGAGGGTTAACGGGCCCTGTTGATTTACTTCATTTACCGACAGATCAAATTGATTTTGGAGAATGAGTTCCAGTTCTTCTTTTCCCGAATCGGAAAGTCCACCCGAAATATCAGCCATTGCTGACATTTGTTGTTCCATCAATCGTATTTGTTGCGCACTTCCCAGGTCCACCTCCATATAATATATGCTACACTTATCTAAAGCTTTAAGCACTTTTTCCGATAAAAGAAAATCACTGGCACAAACGGCGTGCATGGTTCCCAGCAGGTAGGATGGCCTTTTTAGATCTTTACCCGTAATTTTATAAAGCAGCGAATTTTTATGTTTGAATGGTTTCATGTAAGGCTGGCAAAGATAACGTCAAATTAGCGCCCACATAATTTAATGAATGTGACTACTACTTGCTGCACTGATCAATCCATTATAAGCGGGCGTTTTGTGTGGATATGAGTCATGCAGAAGAAAAGTGCTTTTGATTTTCTTTATTGGAAGAGAGGTTATAAATAACAAAATGAAAAAACAAAGAAAAAGTTGCTTTACTGAATTATAGTCCTTCTGGCTTAGTACAGCATTTCAGGATGCCTGACTATTTTCTGCCGATAATATTTCTGCAATTGTTTCAAAAGTATTAGAAAGATATTTTTTTAATTCGGTCTTTTTAGCCCATCGAATTTCTGTGATGTCTTCTTCTGTTTGGGGAACAAGCGATTCTTTTCCTTTCGCTGTCATTGCGTACCAATGCGTTTCTTTTAAGATATGCTTTCCAAAAAGTGAATAAGTATGAAAAGTGATTTGGATGAGTTGGCCCAGTTCCAAATTCTTCAAACCTGTTTCTTCACTAACTTCTCTGAGGGCGCACGCCTCAAGTGTTTCACCTTTATCCAATTTACCTTTTGGAAGGTCCCATTTCCCGCGACGAAGTATCAATAATATCTCCCCGGCACCATTTTTAACCAAACCGCCAGCTGCTTTTATCAAAGTAAAGTGTTTGAAAAATGCTGATTTCAACTTCAAAAAATCTTTGTCATAAATAAGTCCTGCATGAAACTGTGGTTTATTGATTTCATGTAACAACGAATTGATAGCGGAGGTAGACAGTTCGTCAATATAAACCGCGTCAGGGTGATGGCGATACTCATCAATTCCTGGCGTTATTTCATCGCAAAGAAAAACAGGTTTATCATCAAAGTAAATTTTTATATAGCTCATACGTGTTTATTATCTTCGCAGCATGACTGATAAAAAAGCAATTGCTGAAAAGTTATTACAAATTAATGCAATTAAATTAAGTATCCATAAACCTTTTACGTGGGCCAGCGGTTGGAAAAGCCCGATCTATTGCGATAACAGAAAAGCACTTTCATTCCCTTTTATCCGGGATTTTATTAAATCTGAAATGTGCAACGTTATTTTTCAGTCTTTTGAAAAAGCAGATATTATTGCTGGCGTGGCCACCGCGGGTATTGCGTGGGGTGCTATGGCTGCTGATCAGCTTAAGCTTCCTTATATTTATGTAAGGCCAAAACCCAAAGAGCATGGATTGGGGAACCAGATTGAAGGCGCTTATGAACCGGGCAAAAGGGTAGTGGTGGTAGAAGATTTAGTTTCAACAGGCAAGAGCAGCCTGCAGGTTGTGGAGGTTCTTAAGGATGCAGGTTTAGAGGTCGAAGGAATGGTTTCTATTTTTACTTATGGATTTGAAGAAGCGAGGAAATCTTTTGAAAGACTTAATATTCCTTTGAAATCTTTAACCGATTACACGTCATTAATACAACTGGCCATTGATAATGGATCCGTCTCAGAAGAGAATCAAAACGCGTTGTTAAACTGGCGTGAAGATCCGGCCAATTGGAAAGGAACTTTGTAAATTCGTGGATAAAAATACCAGGATGAAAACATTTTTTCTAAGCTTAATAATCCTTACCGCCTTTTCAACACCAGCGTTAGCCCAACAAAAAGCAATTCAAAAAGCTGTGATAAAAACTCCTGGCTTGTTGGCTGATGTCTGTAAAACTAGTATTGAAAACTTTTTGGTTCATGAGTATGGGGTATCTTCTGTAAAAGCTGATTACAGAAAGCACACGGTCACAGTAGTTTGGTACACCGACCGAACCAATATTATAAACATTAAATACGCTCTTGCAAATATGGGCTACAATGCCGACGACGTGACAGCCGAACCTGAGGCTTATAAGAAGTTACGCCATGAGTGTAAGCCTGCACCTTTAGTTAGCGATTCAACCAAGGCAAACCTATAAAAGTTTCGTGAATTTTTTTGTAACTTATTCCTGACGGGCAGTTTTTTAGTCTGGTCCGTCAGGGATAGTTGTTCTGTTATTATTCTTAGGAGTGTAACATAGTTTAGCTCGAGAAATTAATACAGCACTTTTATTACTTCAACACTTCCATCAGGTTTGCTCACTTCTAATTGATATATACCGTGGTTTAAGTTGTAGTTCCAGTCGATATCTTCACTTCCGTTGCCACCGGCAAATTCAACTTTTTTAGCCATAACCACCTGTCCTAAATGATTCAACAGCCGAATACTATATCGTCCTTTGGCCTGGTTCATAAACTGTAAATGAATAATTCCATCGGTTATCGGGTTAGGATAAATATTGATAGTCGATTTCAAATCGCCGACGAACACTTTTTCTACCGTACTGTATAATGAATTGTTGTCTTTACTCAAACTCATGACACGATAATAATTATATCCGGAGGTAGCATCTTCATCAATCCATTGATAGTTTTCTGACCCATCATTTTTTGCAGCCGTTGTTGCAACTCTTTCAAAATGGTTGCCATCATTGGATTTTTCAACTTGATATTGCTGCATATTATTTTCGTTTTCGACGTGCCAATATACCACCACATTTCTATCTTTTTGAGCCGCCTTTATTGAGACAAAAGTTAATGGTAATGTAGAAGATTGTCTAAACACAATCATAAATCTATTGGCAGCATATGAGGCAGCGTCTGAATTGATGCTGAAATTTACAGAAGTATTTTCCGAAAGACTTACTTGGGTTTCCGTTTTTAAATAATTATCTGAGAGGAACGCCATTAATGTTTCATTCTCCATATTCTGTGGAGTAAAACGGAATTGATAATCTGCCCTGGCCACATTCTTTAAATCAAAATAAAGTGTATCATACACTGTTACCGGGCTACGGGCTTCTATGGATAATATAATGCCGTCCCTTCTCAAACCTAAATTCTCCCCGCTATTGCTGATTTTTACAGCATCGTATGCATCTATGCGATTTTGATAGCTGCTGTTAAATGCTACAACATTGCCATCTGCAATTTTTCCTGAAGAGGTACTTAAATAAGTGCGAAAGAATTCGCTTGATGATATATCTGCTCCTCTAAATACCAGATGACTACCGGTATTTTTATCACTTTCTTTAAAAGTCAATGTTACAGGTGCAGCGCTGGCATTATAAACGAAGGCCGCTTGGCCGGATTCAAGATATGGATATGCTGTTGAAACATCATAATAGTCCGTAGGTATTAAGGGCTTAAATCCTGTAGCAGAGGAAAGAGTCTGGTATCCGCCTGCACCTCTTGATCCATAGATCAAAGGATCCCAAACGTAGAAAGAAGATCCGACTGCACTCATTCCTGCAACATTGCCGAAATCTACTTTTGACGCATACGGATTGCCAATTGAATAATATGATGTAGCCGGAATAGTAAAGTTGACAGGCCCGGTATAAAGCGGCCCTTTTGTTCTTAATACGGTAGCCTGATGTGGTGTAGAACCTGATGCAGTAGCCCTTCTGTCGCCACGGATATAAACAAAGAAGCCATTTGTTTTATTTGGGAATTGAACTCCTGTGTTCATGATTCCTTGATAAGCGCCAGCGGCATTATCCCAATATTTCATCGAAACGCTAGGGCTTGGAAAGTCAAATCCTATTCCTCCTGTTGGCCCGGTAATATTTGTTCCATACCCGGGAGTGCCTACTACACCAGCAGCCTGGTTTTCCTGCCATTACTGATGGATGGTTTGTGTGGTGTTCGTCGCGAGCGACAGGAATTGCCAGTTATTAATTGCTTCTGCATA
>JAHEZA010000456.1 GCA_023251335.1 Chitinophagaceae bacterium
TTTATTACTTCAAATTAAAAATAGGTTTGGAAAAAATTTACCACCTTTAACAAAAACAATCCAATGAGTCTTTTATTAAACAGAAATGATTTTGGCAACGCAGCTAACAGCGGGAATGTGCTTTCAAAAGATGAAGCCAATCAATTATTAAATGATTGGGTACTGAATGACAAACTACGTACTCACATGAAGCAGGTGGCGCATCTTATGAGAAGTTGGGCAGCAGAAAGAGAGCAATCCAGTGAGGACGATCAATGGAGATGGGAAATGGCGGGCTTGCTACATGATGCCGACTGGGACCAATGGCCGGAACTGCATTGCAAAAAAATAATTGAAGAACTGGAGCAAAGAAATATTGATCCCGAAATCATTCATGCTATTGCATCGCACGGCCCAAATCATTTTGGTGTGGCGCCTGAAACTAACATGGATAAAATGCTGTATGCTTTTGATGAACTGTCTGGCTTGATTCATGCCTATTCGTTGATGCGCCCCGGCGGTTATGAAGGAATGGAGTTAAAAGGAGTGAAGAAAAGATTGAAAGAAAAATCATTTGCTGCCAATGTATCAAGAGAAGAAATAAATGATGCTTGCGCCAGGGCAGGACTGAGTTTAGACGAGGTGATTGCTTTTGTTATCTCACACCAAGGGAATGTATCGGTGTGATTTTTTTATTGCGTTAAAAATTTTATAACCAAACAAACGCATAATAGGATTCAACAGTAAACAAATCAATTTTAAAGATTTCTATTTTTTAGTAAAAGAACCGGCCCTCAGAATGAAATTTTTTGAAAGTGATATTTCGAATTATTACTCCTACCTGTTGAATTAAAACAACCGCTTATTCCCGTGAAAAATTTTATCTATTACTTTCATCCGAAAGAATGGTTGAAGCGATATCTTTAATTTTATTAGGGTATTTCTCACACTTAAGTGCTTTTTCAACAACTTTGCAAGAGCAGCAAGCACTATAATCCTTGCAGTGCATTTTTATAAACCTCCAATGCCCGTTTTCTTGCAAACGCATGATGGACCATTTCAGGCAGATAACCAGGTTTAAAGTCTTTAATCCACTTTTTTACGTAATCCAGTTTGGGGTCAAATCTTTTTAATTGCTCATGCGGATTAAAAATCCTGAAATAGGGTGCAGCATCACAACCTGTGCCTGCCGCCCACTGCCAGTTGCCATTGTTAGATGATAGCTCGTAGTCCAATAATTTTTCAGCAAAGTAAGATTCACCCCAGCGCCAATCTATCAATAAATGTTTGCAAAGGAAGCTGGCAACTACCATGCGTACCCGATTATGCATCCAACCTGTTTCATTCAGTTGCCTCATGCCCGCGTCAACCAAGGGATACCCCGTTTCACCTTTGCACCAACTTTCAAATTCCATTTCATTATTTCTCCATTCTATAGTATCATACTTTCTTTTAAAGTTATGATTCACTACATCAGGAAAATGAAATAGTATCATCATAAAGAATTCGCGCCAAATCAATTCATTGAGCCATTGTTGACTTAATTGATGAGCAAGTTTTACCAAATGCCTTATGCTAACGGTTCCAAATCGTAAATGAATACCCAGATGTGATGTTCCATCTATACCAGGTATATTGCGGGTTTCAGCATAATGCAGGATTAACGTTTCATCGATTTCAGGTTTATTAACCGTGCTATTGATTTGTTTAAAACCGATTTCTTTTAAGGAGGGAAAATCAAAAGGTTTGGTTTTCAAAAGATTTGAAAGTTTATTTTCTGAAGGATATAACGCCGGGCCACTTTCATTATATTTTTGTTTCCAGATTTTAGAATAGGGAGTGAAAATAGTATAAGGCGATTCGTCGGGTTTCATCACTTCTGATTTCTCGAAAATTACCTGGTCTTTAAAAGTGTGGAAGTTAATTTGGTGAGCGGTTGCAAACTCTTCTACCTGATTATCCGGTGCGACAGCGTATGGCTCGTAATCATGGTTCATGAATATTTCTTTCACGAGGTAACGTTCGTTGATTGATTCGAAAGCCTTTATGGGTGTATCATAAATCACTAAAATCGAAGAGCTAAATTCTCGAATGGCGTTGTTTATATCAGAAAGCATTTCATGTATAAAGGCTACTCTGCGGTCACTTTTATTATCTAATTTATTGAGAATATTTTTGTCAAAGATAAAAAGCAACAATACGGGAAATGAGCTGTGGAGCGCGTGATGCAACGCTACATTATCGAACAACCTGAGGTCACGGCGAAGCCAACAAATGGTTATTTCCTGTTTTTGCATGAAAAAATTATCTGGTTTATAAAAGGCGGCTTGCTCTTAAATGTCAACAGCGATATTATGGCTTTTTCTTTTTTATAAAATGCTCTTCAAAGAAATCGGTGTGGAAATTATTTAATTTGAGCAATAGATTTATTAATGTTTCCTGCTCATTAAAGCTTAAATCTCCGGCAATATTGGGTTTTATTTCTGCCAGCGCTTTGTAGGACGTGAGTAAAAGATTTTTTCCTTTTGCAGTGATTTGTACCTGGACGGCTCTTTTATCATTTTTATCTGTAACCTGTTTTATCAAACCTTTACTTATAAAGCGTTTTAAAATATCCACCACAGTGGAGAATTCCATTAATGATTCATTGCTCAGTTCAGATTTGTTGATACTTTTTACCCGGTCAATCATTTGTAAGAGCCTGAATTCTTCAAGGCTTTTAAATCCAATTTCCTGGAATGGCTGCTTGGCATAATTTTTTACAAATAAATTCATCCTTGCCAGCAGATGGCCTATCACTCCCCTGTTCGCCAAATCAGGAATGGCATTTTTCTCTTCCATTTTATCTACCTGGGCTACAATGAAATCCTCCTGGTCTGATAGCGCTGCGATAAATTTACTTTCATTTAAAATCCAATTGGCAAAGGCTTTTAAATCGGCATCCTTCTGCGTTTCCTGAAAGTCTTTCCATTTGGAAATTAACAGTATAATATCATCATAGCATTGCGTCGTCAAAGTAAATAGAGTTTATAGTAGATATTTAATAGTTAGTAAAAGTCGCTGCCAAGTTAAGAAGATTCGGTAGAAATTAATTTGTTGCAAAAAATAAACCGTACCGAAATTTCGATACGGTTTATCCAGTTCCTCATAGTTCATCTTAAATCTTCATAGAGCAAATACGTGAAAGAATGTCATAAATTATGGTA
>JAHEZA010000457.1 GCA_023251335.1 Chitinophagaceae bacterium
AGCTGATTTGGCGAGGTTTCTGTCTGTCAATGCCAGATTTGCCGACAAGCCGAGTAGATTTCCATAAGTGCCCGTTGCAATATTGCTGGTGGTATTGTTGGCGGAATAACTTATCTCTATATTTCCATCTAAAGCATATTTTTTCAAGGGTTCTAATTTTACAACCATATTCAGCAGGTTCGTGTCTTTTTGTTCTATAATATCAATGTTCGGGCTTTCCCAAACACCAAGTTTATAATAATCATTAATGGTGTTGAAATAATCACTTTGCCGGAAAACGACTCCTTTTTTCAATGAAAGATTTTCATCCAATAACGAATTTTTAAAAAGGTTTCGATGATATTTTATGGTAAAGTCGTTATACACGATTTCTTTTATTGAAGAATCCCTGTAACTATCTCCGATCTTATAGTCCGGGAAAACGTAAATATCATTGACATAGTATTTTGTAAGAATGGAAGTGTCGGGCAATTTATTTAAAATGAAAGCAAGCTTTATAGTTGGCTTGTTTCGTTTCTCGTTAGCCTCAGCTAATAAGCGCAACTGTTCGAAAGGATCCTCTGATACGCTGGTCAATGCCTCAATTGATGTATCTCCGGTTGCCCTAATCTCATCTGCTGTAAATTTATAATAGCCATTGTTTTTAAAAACATTCACCAGGCGATTGGTCTCCAGCGAAATATCACTTTTTGTTACCGGCATACCTGGTTTTAAAAATGTTTCTTTCTTTGTTTCAAGCGCCAGTTTTTCCAGCTCCGGGTGATCAAAAATATAAGCCACTGTATCTATCATGGTGCGCTTGCCTACATTCACTTTATAATTTATCGTTACTCTTTCCTGCTTTTTTTTGGCAGCAACAGTATCGTAATTATAAGTGATGTCCGGATTGTAAAATCCAAGATTTCTTAATGCCAAATGCATATTGGATTTAGAATCTTTAACGGCATTGGTGTCGAATGCGGGAGGCCTGATGTAATAATGAAGGATAAAGAATTTATCCTTAATATTCGTTCTGGCGCTGTCGTCAATTTGAGTATATAGCCTTGATTTAATCGCGGCTTTCTCATCTTTGCTTACGCCATCCGCTTTTAATTCAATATTATTTTTAAATACAAAAGGGACATTTTTTTGATATTTTTGAACGATAGTACAACTGCTTA
This sequence comes from Chitinophagaceae bacterium, assembly GCA_023251335.1. GTDB lineage: Bacteria > Bacteroidota > Bacteroidia > Chitinophagales > Chitinophagaceae > Ginsengibacter. The sequence goes on from JAHEZA010000457.1 coordinate 1,161, forward strand.
AAAATAGCGCGCTAAGTAAAACATAACTATAAACCCGTGAGTAAAAAGATGCGTGTATTTTTGAGAAGCGAAGCCATTTCATAATTAAATGCCATGTTGAGCAAAAAGATTGTCAAATATATTCAAAGTTTAAGCCATAAAAAATTCAGGGATGAGGAAGATGTCTTCATTGCTGAAGGGCCAAAGATAGTTTCAGAGTTTTTATTGTCCCAAAATATTCAATGCAATTTCATTTGTGCTGAAAAGGACTGGCTGTTTGAAAATGAACCTTTATTGAAAGGATTAGAATCGCAGGATATTTTTGAAACAGATGAAGATGGGCTCAAAAGTATTTCATCACAAAAATCGCCCAATAAAGTAATTGGGATATTTAATAAAAAACCTGTTGTTGAAAATCCTGATCTTTCCGGTAAAATTTCCATTATGCTGGACTATTTACAAGACCCTGGAAATATGGGAACGATCATACGTATTGCCGATTGGTTTGCGATAGAGAATATCATTTGCAGCAGCAATACGGTAGATTGTTATAATCCCAAAGTAGTGCAATCCACTGTTGGAAGCCTGGCGAGGGTAAATATTTTATATACCGATTTGCGATCTTTTATTTTGAAAAACAGGAATATAAATATTTATGCTACCACGCTGCATGGCACGCCCGTTTTCGAAATGCCTAAAATAAAAGAAGGGATTATTTTGATCGGCAATGAGGCTAAAGGAGTCCTTGGCGAATTGTTGGAACTTTCGTCTCATCAGATCACAATTCCGCGCTATGGCCATGCAGAATCACTTAACGCGGCTGTGGCTACGGCTATTATTATATCTACGTTCACTACGAGATAGGAAAAAGGAAAGTCTGATTTCTTCCTAAAACTTCTTTTCAACACTATCTTGCCGATAATAAAAAAGCGCTTTCATTATTTTTGAAACAGAAAATTATCTGATAATTTTTATATTTAAAAACTAAATAAGAATGGAATAAATGTAAATCTGACACTAAAAAATAATTCAATATATTCGCTTTTCGGTTACTTTAAAAAGATTGCATTTTTTACATTATTCAATTACAAAAAATACACTGATATGAAAAAAGCATTATTTGTGCCTTTACTGTTTTCATTTTTATTTGTTGCTGCGCAAAATACAATTGTGATACGTGCAGACCAGGGGAAGACGATTATCAACAAAAATATTTATGGACATTTTGCCGAGCATCTTGGCCGTTGTATCTATGACGGATTTTATGTGGGTGATACCAATAAGATCATTCCGAATACAGCAGGTGTGCGAAACGATGTGATCGCTGCGTTGCGTAAAATGAAAATTCCTGTTTTGCGCTGGCCTGGCGGATGTTTTGCAGATACCTATCATTGGAAAGATGGCGTAGGCCCAAAAGATAAAAGGCCCACTATCGTAAATACCAACTGGGGCGGCGTTACGGAAGACAATAGTTTTGGGACACATAATTTCCTGAACATGTGCGAAGAACTGGACGCTGAACCTTACATCTCAGGAAACGTGGGCAGTGGCACTGTGCAGGAATTATCTGACTGGCTGCAGTATGTAAACTTTGACGGCAAAAGCCCGATGAGCGATTGGCGCAGGCAGAATGGAAGAGACAAACCCTGGCATGTAGAATACTGGGGAATCGGGAACGAAGCATGGGGTTGCGGGGGAAATATGACCGCCGAATATTACGCGGATGTTTTCAGAAGATACGCGACTTTTATGAACAACTGGATTAAAGGCGGACATCTTTACCGCATTGCTTCAGGCGCCAGCGATGCCGATTATCATTGGACAGAAGTGATGATGCGCGACATTCCACATAATATGCTGGCAGGAGTAGGCGTGCATCATTATTCTGTAATTGACTGGAATCATAAAAGTTCCGCTACCGGGTTTACCGAACAGCAATATTTTGCTACTATGAAATCGGCTTTACAAATGGAGGAACTGGTAACTAAGCATGGCGCTATCATGGATAAATATGATCCTCAGAAAAAAGTTGCCATGGTGGTG
>JAHEZA010000458.1 GCA_023251335.1 Chitinophagaceae bacterium
GTAATTTTTTTTAGGATTAGATGAGTGCTGCAAATGCATGATAATAAGTAACTTTAAATAAAAATATTTAAATAAATAAAAAAAATATATGTCAGATAATGTATTTTTATAAATAAAATGGATATTTTTGGGTAAATATTATTATATTATGAAAAAAATACAACTAAGTAAGGCTATCCCATTTATTATTTTAATGTTGGTAGCAGTTATTGCAATATTCATTCCCAATTTTGCAAATTTTAACGACGCGGGAAAATATAATTCAGCAGATATTTCATGGATATTGGTTGCCACTGCTTTGGTTTTTTTGATGACCCCCGGGTTGGCATTTTTCTATGGCGGTATGGTTAATAGAAAAAATGTTCTTTCTACAATGATAAAAAGCTTTGTAGCTACTGGTGTAGTAAGTATTTTATGGTTAACTGTTGGATACAGCCTCGCATTCGGTGATTCTATTGGTGGATTTATAGGCAATCCATTTACACATATATTCTTTAAAGGGGTTGGCTCGGGAGCGCCCTGGTCTTTGGCACCGACTATTCCTTTAATGCTTTTTGCACTTTTCCAGATGATGTTTGCCATAATTACACCAAGCCTGGTGGTAGGGGCGGTAGCCGAGAGGATCCGTTTTTCGTCGTATATCTTATTTATTGTCATGTTTAGCCTGCTAGTATATTCGCCTATTGCACACTGGACCTGGAATCCCGACGGATTTTTGTTTAAAATGGGCATTCTGGATTTTGCAGGTGGTACAGTAGTTCATATTTCTGCAGGATGTGCTGCTCTTGCCGGCGCTATAGTATTAAAAAGAAGAAAATCTCATATTGAACATAAAGAAACGCCACCTTCAAATATTCCTTACGTTTTGATTGGAACGGGTTTGCTTTGGTTTGGTTGGTTTGGCTTTAATGCCGGATCAGCATTAGGAGCAAACTCATTAGCTGTTTCTGCATTTGCCACCACAAATACAGCTGCTGCAGCTGCCGGGTTATCCTGGATGTTTTTTGATGTAATGAAAGGAAAAAAACCTTCAGTTTTAGGGTTTTGTATCGGCGCGGTAGTAGGTTTGGTAGCTATTACACCGGCTGCCGGCTTTGTAGGAGTTCCTCAAAGTATTTTTATAGGCGCTGTTGCCGCTATTATTTCTAATATAGCTGTTTATTATAAATCAAAGTCGGTTCTGGACGATACTTTAGATGTGTTTCCCTGCCACGGTATTGGCGGTATTGTAGGAATGATTTTAACCGGAATTTTTGCTACGAAAGCGGTAAATGCCGGTGGAAATGATGGTCTATTTTACGGCAACCCCGAATTCTTTTTTACCCAGTTAAAAGGGCTGGGAATTGTGGTAGTTTACAGCTTTTCCGTTTCTTACGGCATCTTTAAATTCATTAATTGGGTAATGCCAATGAGGGTAAGCGAAGCGGAAGAAGAAGAAGGACTGGATAAATCGCAACACGATGAAAAATATCTACAGGGTACCCTGCTTGTGAAACATAAAGGAACCTTGATCGAACAAGAAAAAGATATAGCCGATGCAATTAGCTTCTGAGCGGCATAGGAATCCTGAATAAACAAGAAAAGGATATAGCTGATGCAATTAACCTCTGAGAAAAGTTAATTAGCTATATCCCTTCCATTTTAAACTTTAAATCTATACAATGTTAAGAAAAATTTTCTTAGGTACCACCGTATTTTTTGGTTTTATTTCTGTAAAGGCGCAAACAGATTCAACTTCATCTGCTTCATCGCCGCTTCCTGCTATTACCGGATCCGTAGACACCTACTATCGGTATAATTTTAATGATCCTAAAGCCGGTGGGCCATTAAACGATTATAATAATTATACCAGCTTTACCAATTCACAAAATTCATTTCAATTAGGAATGGCAAGTATCCGGGCCGATCATAGTTTCGGAAAAGCCAGCGCCACTGTTGATCTTGGTTTTGGCCCGCGTGCAGAAGAATTTTCTTATGCCGATGCTGGGCATTCAACTTTATTTGCTGTAAAGCAGGCCTATTTATCTTATGCCTTATCCGATAAGGTTAAATTAACTATGGGAAAATGGGCCACTCATATCGGCTACGAAGTAACCGATGCCTATCTCAACAGAAATTACAGTATGAGCTATATGTTTTCCTATGGGCCTTTTTCTCATACAGGACTAAAAGCTGATATTGGCTTAGGTAAAAAAAGCGCCTTTATGGTGGGAGTTGCCAACACAACAGATATGGTAGCAAGTTCCGGTTCAAGGAAATATGCTTTAGCACAATTCAGTACGGCGACTATGAATGATAAAGTGAAAGCTTACCTCAATTACCAGGGATCTTACGGAGGCTCTTATAGTGTATCTCAGGTGGATGTGGTTGTTATCGGGACCATTTCAGATAAGTTTAGCATAGGCTATAACGGAACGGTGCAATCGGCAACGCCCGATAAAAGTAGCAGCGCCAGTTGGTGGGGATCGGCAGTTTATTTGAATCTTGATCCTTCAAGCGCTTTCGGGGTTACACTAAGAGGAGAATATTTTGATAATAAAAAGGCAGTGGTGACCGCACCGGCCACGAGTATTTTTGATCTCACACTATCGCCCAATATCAGAATTGGAAATCTTACTATTATTCCTGAATTGAGGATGGATATGGGTAAGAACGAAATTTTTGAAAAAAGCGATAACACGCTCAGCAAATCAACTATTACAGGGATCCTGGCTGCTACTTATCATTTTTAATGACTGAATTTTCTAATCAACTTATAATTTTTCGTTGCCTTTGTATCTGAGTGGGAAGAAAAAAATCCCACAAATTCACGAAGAGTACAGAAGGAAATACTTCTTATTTTTATCATAAATCAGGTATTTTTTTAAAATTAATGATGTATGGTTTTGACCCGCAGAAAGTTTGGGTTAGAAACAGATTAGTAATTGGAAGCTGCATGCAGTCCGGGACGCCGAAAACAAAATAATATAATAATGCAATTACTTACGTGAAGTTTTTTAAAAAATCTATCAGTAGAATCGTAATTTCAATCATTTAAAATTCTAACGATTTATCCTGATCATTTAAGAAGCCACACTAATGAACAATACCGGTGATTTGCATATCGAAGAAGAGATACTTCCACTGTTTGATTTTACGTTTAATTTATACTCCGGCAAAGCCGTGCGCAGGCTGGTAACT
>JAHEZA010000053.1 GCA_023251335.1 Chitinophagaceae bacterium
ACGTCCTGCTCATGTCACGGGGATTTCTTACATATTCTCCCTTATTAAAATCCTTAGTAGAAAGTCCATTAATAAATGTATTGAATCCTTCATCCATCCATCCGTATTTTCTTTCATTACTTCCAACGACCATTGGGAACCATGTGTGTCCAAATTCGTGATCCGTAACGCCCCAAAGACCAGCGCCTTGTGATCTTGAATTACAGAAAACGATTGCCGGATATTCCATTCCATTTATATTGCAGGCTACATTCACTGCACTATTGTATGGATATTCAAACCATCTTGCAGAATAGCCTTCAAGTGCGCCTTTTACGTATTCTGTTGACCTTCCCCAGGCATCATTTCCTGCCGATTCAACCGGGTATACGCTTTGTGCAATCCCTTTTCTTCCGGAAGGAAAATTAATTCTTGCGGCATCCCAAATGAAAGCTTTAGAAGCTGCCCACGAAACATCCCTCGCATTTTTAATTTTGAAATGCCAGGTAATATTTCCTTTTTGCGGGCGCGATGCCGGATCTGTAACTTCTTCAGCGGTCCGGATCATTACAGTCTTGTCGCTATTCTCAGCCTGTTTCATTCTTTTTTGCTCTGTAGCGGTAAATACATCTTTTGGATTTTGGAGATCACCCGATCCTACTACGATCAGATTTGCCGGTGCAGTAATCGAATAATCATAATCGCCATAATCTAAATAGAACTCACCTGCTCCAAGATAAGGAAGCGTGTTCCAGCCTTCTATATCATCATATACACACATGCGTGGATACCATTGTGCAATTGCATAGATTTTGCCGTTTTTGGTATCAAGAATTCCTGTGCGGTCGCTACCTTCTTTAGGTATTAGATAAGAGTAATCAATTTTTATTTCCGCTGTGGATCCGTGTTCCAATGCTTTCGGAAGACGAATCTGCATCCTTGTGTCCGAAATAACATTTTTTACATCAGCAGAAGAACTTTTTCCTTTTTCTGTTGAAACAAGTTTTACGGATTTGATATTGAATCCTCCATCAAATGTAGAATTCACATCTCCATAGCGACTTCTGCGGTTAGCCGGCATTTTAGCCTGACCACGGGAGTCTAAGCTAAAAAGGTTTTCATCAAGATACAGCCATAAAAATGGCAGCGATTGCGGGCTGTTATTTGTGTAATAAATGGTAACACTTCCGGTGATAGCATCCTTTTGATCATCCAGCGTAGCATTGATTTTGTAGCTCGCTTTATTGGTCCAGTATTTTGGGCCGGGCTCTCCGTCTGCTGCACGATATTCATTTACAGAAGAAGGATAAAAGTTGGGGCTAAAAAGATCATGATGGTCGTAAATTGATTTTTCAGTCTGGGCAAAAGCGAAGTTGCAGGTAATAGCAATGGTAAAAACTAAAAGTAGTTTTAATTTCATCATGGGATATTTATTTTAAATTTAAAAGTTTCGAAGGTAAATGTTTAATCGAATTGAAAGGCGCTTAAAAGTTAATTCATTCAAAATTTTACATAAATGGTAAAAAATTCTTCAAAAGCGAGCAGAACCAATGAAAACTAATAAAAACGCCAGCGGCTAAATATAAAACCTATTTATTTCTTTGTTTACTATGAAAACAATGCCTGGCTCCGTTACGTAGTATCTTATACTTTTTGCCTGCTACCTTCTTCAAAATTGTTTGCTCCAGCTCACTACTGCTGAACCCTGCATCCCTTCAATGGGAGGATGCATTTTCGTAATTGATAATGAAACGGATTGTATTTGCGGGAAACGTTGGTGAATTTCGCTGCCCGTTTCCATTGCAACTGTTTCAAGCAGCGATGTGGGAATACACATTCTTCGATTTATGATTTCATATATGGCTGCGTAGTTTACGGTGTCATTTACGTGAACAATTACATCGGTATTTTCCTGAAACCTTACCATAGCGCTAACTACGTATTCATTTCCTAATATCTTTTCTTCTTCGTGTATTCCATGGAAAGCATTGAATCGAAGATTTTTTAACTCGACGGTTACCATATTAATTTAAGTATTGCGGCATTGGCGGTCAATTATTTTTCGTCTGTTTTGACTGAATTTTCCAACTCATCGGACGTTTCCTGGTGCTCTTTCATGCTCAAAAATCTTTCTGCATCCAGGGCGGCCATACATCCGGAACCTGCCGCCGTCACGGCCTGGCGGTAAATTTTATCCTGTAAATCGCCAGCAGCAAATACACCTTCAATATTAGTTTTTGTAGTGCCGGGTTTTGTAATTATATACCCGCTTTCATCCATCTCCAGCCAGCCTTTAAATATCTCTGAGTTGGGCTGGTGCCCTATAGCCACAAAATAGGCGCTCACCGGAATAGTTTTGCTTTCTTTTGTCTGATTATTAATCACCCTCACAGCCACAGCCTTTCCTTCTCCTAAAATTTCTTCCACTTCTGTGTTCCAATATACTTTTATGTTCTTTGTCGCCAGTACTCTCTTTTGCATTATTTTACTGGCCCTCATTTCATCTTTTCTTACAAACATGTGTACAAAACTGCAAATTTTGCTAAGGTAAAGAGCTTCTTCGGCGGCCGTATCGCCCGCGCCTACTATGCAAACTTCCTTTCCTTTGAAAAAGAACCCATCACAAACGGCGCATGCGCTGACGCCATATCCGTTCAATCGTGTTTCACTTTCCAGACCCAGCCATTTAGCACTGGCACCTGTGGCTAATATGACAGAATCTGCAGTAATCCATTTCTCTTCATCTATCAATACTTTTAAAGGATTGTCAGAAAAATCAACTTTGGTTGCCAAACCATAACGGATGTCGGCGCCCATCCTTTTTGCCTGGGTTTCAAAATCTATCATCATGTCGGGTCCCTGGATTCCATTGGGATAGCCCGGATAATTTTCTACTTCTGTAGTAATGGTAAGTTGACCGCCGGGCTGAATTCCCTGGTATAAAACGGGCTTCAAATTAGCCCTTGCAGCATAGATAGCCGCTGTATAGCCTGCAGGTCCCGAACCAATAATTAAACAGTGTACGTGTTCTGTGTTTGTCTCCATAATTTCTTTGAAATAATAGCGTCAAAATTAATCATTTTAACTGGCAAAAATTTTCGTAATGCCTTCATCTGATTTAAAACAATGAAAATTTTCGTCACGATGAGATTTAAATCACTTTTCCTATTGAGAACGTTGGATGGTTAGCAGTGAAATTAATCAAATGCTTTCTGGTTTGTATAAAACAATGAGCCACTTAAAGCAATCGGATTTTAGAAAAAAAATTTATCAATTAAACTTTTTGTCCGAAGTTTGGGCATTTAAGAAATTATTTGCAACTTTTATACATCTTACTAAATTAGATCAGAATGAAATTATTGAAAATTTGTTTTGTTGTGTTTTTAACCACCTTCTTGCTCTCAGCTTGCGAAAGACAGGGAGAAGTAATTAATATTGTGGATGGTACACCCTCCAAAGCTGATACCGTATTACCGCTCAAATTTAATGCGAAACATAGTGATTCTTTAACAGAAAAACACGAAGAAAAGACAGCTCCTGTGTTTAGAAGATAAAAGGTTTATAAAATTACAGTTATAAAAAAAGCCGTTTCCAAAAAGAAACGGCTTTGCAATTTTATGTCAGAAATCCTAACCCAGGTATGCTTTTAAAGCGCTGCTATATCTTGCTTTTTGAAGGCGTTTTATAGCTCTCTCCTTAATCTGGCGAATGCGTTCTTTTGTAAGATCATACTTCTGGCCTATCTGTTCGATAGTTACACCGTTTTCGCCATCAAGGCCAAAATAGGCATTCACGATTTCGGCCTCACGCGGGCTGAGAGATTTTAACACACGACGAATTTCATTTTTTAATGAATCGTGCATTACATCTTCATCAGTTTCACCGCCACCTTTTAAAAGATCGCCCATAGCGACATCTTCTGCTTCATGCACAGGCGCATCCAGCGAGGTGTGCCTGGTGTTGCTTTGAAAAATGTTGTTAATCTCTGTCTCACTCATTTCGAGTATTTCAGAAAGCTCTTCGGTAGATGGTTCTCTTTCATGTTCCTGCTCAAAAGCCATGTAGGCTTTGTTTGCTTTGTTGTAAGTGCCAATTTTGTTTTGAGGCAGGCGGACTAATCTGCCCTGCTCTGCCAACGCCTGTAGTATAGATTGGCGAATCCACCACACAGCGTAAGAAATAAATTTGAAACCCTTGGTTTCGTCAAAGCGTTGTGCCGCTTTAATTAAGCCGAGGTTGCCCTCGTTAATAAGATCACTTAATGACAGACCCTGGTGTTGATACTGTTTTGCAACAGAAACTACGAAACGTAGGTTGGCGGTGGTGAGACGCTCTAAGGCTCTCTGATCGCCCATTTTTATCTTCTGTGCTAAAATAGTTTCCTCCTCCGGAGTAATCATCCCAATTTTTGAAATTTCCTGCAAATATTTTTCAACCGCTTGTGAATCACGGTTGGTAATTTGCGTAGCAATTTTAAGTTGCCTCATTTTGTTTTATAGTTAATAGTTATTAGGAAAAAACCTTAAAAGTTAGACACAATTTATTGGGAATTCGTTACAAAAGATATGTTAATTTTCCGGAATCTTTAGAACGCTTGCAAAGTTACGATGCAATATTTACAATTCATAGCTTTTGCCGCAAATAAATTATTGAAAAAGTGTGTTTTATGACAAGCATAAGATTCGGAACTGATAAAATAATAATTTTGCGACATGATAGAGCTTAGATCAGACACTTTTACCAAACCTACTCACGCTATGTTAGAAGCCATGTTCAGTGCTTATGTAGGCGATGATGTTTTCAATGAAGATCCTACAGTTAATAAATTACAATCAATGCTCGCCGACAAGTTTGGAATGGAAGCAGGGTTATTTTGCCCAAGCGGAACGATGACCAATCAAATTGCCATCAAATGTCATACAGAGCCCGGTGGTGAAGTAATCTGCGATAAAATGAGCCATGTATATATTTACGAAGGCGGCGGAATTGCTTTTAATTCCGGTTGCCAGGTGAAGGCCGTTGAAGGAAACCATGGAAGAATAACAGCCCGGCAAATTTTGGAATCTATTAATCCGGATGATATTCACAAAGCAAAAACTCAATTAGTAAGCCTGGAAAACACCGCCAATCGGGGAGGCGGAAGCTGCTATGATTTTAACGAAATAGAAGAAATAAAAAAAGTTTGTTTGCAAAACAACCTGAAACTTCACTTACATGGGGCGCGCTTATTCAACGCTATTGTGGCCAGGAAAGAGAGTCGTAAAAAATACGGAAATATTTTTGATAGTATTTCTATTTGCCTTAGCAAAGGGCTGGGCGCCCCGGTAGGAAGTGTATTGCTTGGCAACAAAGATTTTATTGAAAAAGCCAGGCGAGTAAGAAAAGTTTTTGGCGGCGGAATGAGACAGGCCGGGTATCTGGCTGCTGCGGGAATTTTTGCTTTGGAAAACCACATTGACCGCCTTGCAATTGACCATTTGCACGCAAAACAAATAGCTGAAGCTTTGTCGAAAAAAGATTTTACCGGAGTGATGATGCCGGTGGAAACTAATATTATCATTTTTGAAGTAGGAGGAGATTATACCCCGAAAACGTTGGCAGAAGCCTTGAAGAAAAAAGATATTTTAGTAAGCGCTATTTCGTCCACACAAATACGAATGGTGTTGCATCTGGATGTAAGCGACGAAATGGTAAAGCAAATCATTAGCGTGGTCGAATCTTTATAAACTTTATTACAGTAAACCAACAAATTACCTGAAATCTTAATTTATACAAATAACTGGAAGCCCTAGACGAAAATCGTTCTTGCAATGAAAATTCCGAAACCAAAGAAGACGAATAATTTAAGCGTTATTAAAAATATAAGAAAGTAAATCAATTAACTTTTAACCCATGCACGATCATCATCATGAAGAAGAACATTTGCAAAGCTCTGATTTTTTAAGAGACGTAGTTATAGGGATGAGCGATGGTTTAACAGTCCCTTTTGCGCTTGCAGCGGGACTTGCCGGCGCGGCAACCGGTAGCACAATTATCGTAATTGCTGGCATTGCAGAAATAGTGGCCGGCAGTATTGCGATGGGATTGGGTGGTTACCTGGCAGGGCAAACAGAAGAAGACCATTACAAGAGCGAATTAAAAAGGGAGTACGAGGAGGTGGAGCGCATACCGGAAATGGAAAAAAGGGAAGTGAAAGATTTTTTTGAAAACCTCGGTCTAAGTGAAGAACTACAAACGAAGGCTACTGAAGAGATTGCGAAAGATAAGAAGCAGTGGGTTGATTTTATGATGAAGTTTGAATTGGGCCTTGATAAGCCGGACCCGAAAAGAGCGAGGAAAAGCGCCTTAAATATTGGATTGTCATACGCGGTTGGGGGTATCATTCCGTTAAGCCCCTATATTTTTTTTAATGATTCTATGGAAGCCCTGAAATTTTCAGTAGTAGCCACTTTGATTTGTTTGTTCATCTTCGGCTATTTTAAAAGCAAGGTAACCGGAGTGCCTGTATTATCAGGCGCTTTGAGGGTGATGCTTATTGGCGCACTGGCTGCTGCGGCTGCTTATGGCGTAGCTTTACTTTTCAAATAAAGCGTATTTATTCTTCTTTCCTAATATTGAAACATCGTAATCTTTCGCGGCTCTTTACTACTTTTTCCAAAGAAAAAAAAGTCAACTTTACTCTTTTTTTTCTGCAATGAAATATTTCGAGTGAAGCACCGTTTTATTTCCCTAAACCGTTGCTAACCTTAACCTTATAAACTTAATGCCAAAATCATTCTGTATCTGTCTCATTAAGAACTTGCACAGGATTTATTGTAAATCTTTTTGATCAAAGACATATTAATAAGTTTCAAACTTATTAGTTATTAGCTTGAATAAAAAATCTTAATGGATAATCAGTTTTTGAATTTTGGAAGGCCTCCCATTTCTATGGGAGGTATTTTTTTTACAAAGCAGTAGGTCAACAAATAAAGAGAATTCCTGTTTAGGTTGTTTGTTGAAAAGATGACTCAATATTCAGCTATGAATATCATGTTTTGAATCCCTGGAAATATTTTCAATGGTCCAGGTAATCTTTTTTTCAAATGGATGTTTCCGGACCATGCAATGTTGTTTGAAGCATATTCTGCAGGAAAATTCAAGACACGCATCTGTGTGCACAAAAAATTCTACTGCGTCGCCAAACTGGTTTTTTATTAAGGAAGCTAATTCTTCGATTTCCTTATGAGATTCGATCACATTCAAATACCACGGCACCGTAAGGTGGCAATCAACATGTAACTTGCTGCCGTATTTTATAATTCGCGTGTTATGCAGGTCTATCCAGTTTTCCCTGCGATGTTCGTTAAGCGCTTTTACAATATCGTCTAACAATTTTTCATCAGCTTCATCCATGATGCCTGCAATGGATGGACGAACTATTTTATACCCGGTATATATAATAATGATTGCAACCATGCAAGCAACAAGGCTGTCAATATAAGTCAGTCCTGTAAAATAAATAAGAATCAAACCGGCCAAAATACCAATGGTTGAATAGGTGTCGCTCACCAAATGTTTTCCACTTGCAATCAATTGTAATGAATTATTCTTTTTCCCTGTTCTGATACAAATATAACCGGCTACATAATTTACGATGGCGGTAAAACCAACCAGGAATATCCCAAAATCAAGTTTAGCGATCGTATGAGGATAAAAAAAGCTTTGAACCGCTTTGTAAATAATAAAAAATCCGGCAATGATCACCAGGCTACCTTCTATCCCAGCCGATAAAAATTCAACTTTTCCGTGGCCATAAGGATGGTCAGCATCTCTTGGTTTTGCAGATAAATTCAAACTAAATAATCCTAAGAATGCTGCTACAATATTTACAATACTTTCCAATGCATCTGTAAGAATAGCGAGTGAACCGGTTAGGAACCAGGCAATGATTTTTACAATGAATAAAATTATTGCGATGAGTGTGATGACCTTCTGAAGCCTGATATTTTCTTTAGTATCTGCCAACCTGTTTTTCTTAAGGAATGCAAAGTACTAAAAGTCATTTATGAAAACCCAGCCGGATCATTAAACAGTTTTTAGGTTGATACGTTTTTCATAACAGCATTTTACCTTTCACCATATTTTTGCATTGATACAAAACGGAAAGTTTAAATTTGCGGAATGCGTAAAACGCTTACCATACTTGCCAGTTCATTCAGACTTACCATGCAGGAGCTAATGGTAAATAAACTCCGTACTTCACTATCATTGATCGGAATTTCATTTGGCATTTTCTGCATTATCGGGGTTTTGGCTACTGTCAACAGCCTTGAGATGAATATTCAGAATCAAATAAAAGCTCTTGGGACCAATACGATTTACATTGATAAATGGGAATACAGCGGAGGTCCCGATTATCCGTGGTGGAAATATGTAAAACGGCCTTCGCCGGAATTTAAAGAAGTAGATTTTATAAAACAGCGTAGCCAACTTGCCAGCAATATCGCTTTTGAAATAAACGATAATGTGAATATAGAATATCAAAGTTTTGCCTTGCAGGATGTAAGCCTAATGGGAGTTAGCGAAGAAGAAAATGACATACAACCCGTAAAAATGGCATACGGACGATATTTTTCGGGATCCGAATTCGCTTATGGAAGTCCGGTGGTGATTATAGGTTATACAAATGCTGAAAATTTATTTGGAAGCGCCGAAACTGCTTTAGGAAAACAGGTCGATGTAAAAAATCATAAAGCGACGATAATCGGTGTTATTCAAAAAATGGGTACGAGTATGATAGGGATAGATTATGATCAAAGTATTTTTGCTCCGTACCGTTTTGCGAGAGAACTGATGAATGAAAAATACAGTAATCCTCACATTGTTGTAAAAGGAAAAGCGAATGTAAGTTCCGCGGCTTTGGCCGACGAGTTGGTCGGTGTCATGCGGTCTATAAGAAAATTAAGCCCTGGAGAGGATGATAATTTTGCAATAAACCAAATTTCGGGCTTCAGCGATAAAGTGAGTTCTCTGTTTTCAAGCATTAATATTGGAGGCTGGGCTATTGGATTATTAAGCCTGGTAGTAGGTGCATTCGGTATCGCTAATATTATGTTTGTAACCGTGAAAGAACGGACGCCAATTATCGGATTGAAAAAGGCGATTGGTGCGAAGAAAAGAAGTATTCTTTCAGAATTTTTACTGGAAGCTGCCACCATATGTATTTTAGGAGGGCTTATAGGACTGATACTTGTTTATACGTTAACGCTAATCCTTACAAATGCCTTTGACTTTCCTGTCTTTATTTCCGGCGGTATTCTTGGCCTGGCTATTTCTATTTGCATCGTTATTGGGATTGGAGCAGGCATCATTCCTGCAATGACTGCTGCACGTCTCGATGCAGTGGTGGCTATCAGATCGAAATAAATTTCATAGTAAACAAAGAATTTTTTCAAATTCCTGTTTTGGGATAATTTTGTTTTTGCAATCGTTTCATTATAAAAATTTTCTTGTTCAATGATTACAATCTTCGCTATCGAATCGTCATGCGATGAGACAGCCGCTTCCGTTTGCAGGGATGGGCAAATTTTGAGTAACATTATTTTCAGTCAAAAGGTCCATGAAAAATACGGTGGGGTAGTACCTGAACTCGCTTCCAGGGCGCATTTGCAGGCAATTATACCTGTAGTAAGCCAGGCCCTAAAAATTGCAAATGTTGAGATGAATGAAATAGACGCGTTCGCGTTCACACAATCTCCCGGATTGATCGGAGCTTTACTGGTAGGCGCCGAATTCACGAAATCACTTTCGCTGTCTTTTAGTAAACCACTGATAGCTGTTCACCACATGCAGGCACATGTTTTGGCAAATTTAATTCAGTGTAATAATTATCAAACCAAAATTCCTGAGTTTCCATTTTTGTGTCTTACGGTTAGTGGCGGCCATACACAAATTGTTTTGTGT
>JAHEZA010000459.1 GCA_023251335.1 Chitinophagaceae bacterium
CCTGGCTAATATTTTTTCATCAATGCTTAAAGTCAATTTCTTTTTCATCAATTTTTTTGTATGGTGAAGTTAAAATTTAAAATCGCTTCCACCATATTTTTCCAGCTATATTTTTTCTTTTCTTCCCTGAGGTTTGTCAAAAAAAATGTTTCTCCCAATTCAAAATATGCTTCAATTTTTTCTGCGATACTTTCCGGGTTTGGTTCCGCAACCAACCCAACTTTTTTATCAGGAACCAAAGAAGGCAAACCGCCCACATTGGTTACGATCATGGGGATTTCAAAATGATAGGCCAGGGGCGTAACGCCACTTTGCGTAGCATTCCGGTATGGTTGTACCACGCAATCTGCAGCGCATAAATAATATTTGACCTCGCTGTTTGATATGAAATGAGTGTGCAAAATCAACTCATTTTGTATGAGCGGATCATTTAAAAGGTTTTCGTAATTTTTTTTGTCATCATAAAATTCTCCTGCAATCAATAGTTTTAGATTTGGAATCTTGTGCGCTGATTTCAAAATTTTAAAAGCTTCCAACAGCATATCAAGTCCTTTATATCTCCGAATGAATCCAAAAAATAAAATTACTTTATCATCATGATTGATGGCTAATTTTTTTCTTGCTTCTTCTTTGCTGATCTTCTCTCCAAAATTATCGTACAATGGATGCGGTATTAATTGAGCCGGCTTGTTTTTTGTGAATGATTTTAAATCATTAAACACTTTCGTACTCATCGTTATAAAAGCATCAACCGGTTTTATAAAATATTTTGTAAAGATTTTATCACCTGGCCTTTTTTCATGAGGCAAAATATTATCTGCGATACAAATCACCCTGGTATGATGATTTTTTTTCACCCTTCTTAAGATAGTTCCGAGGCAAGGCCCCATAAAAGGAAGCCAATATCTGACTACGATGATATCTGGCCTGAGCCTTTTTAATTCGTTTCCTACAGAAATCCAGTTGAAAGGATTTACAGAATTTATTTTTATTTTGATTGGAATATTTTCAGGTGGCGCTTCTGATGAGAATTGCGTTTTTCCCGGAAAAAGAAAAGATGGATATTGATAAGAGAAAGTGTAAATAGTGGTATCAAAACCTTCGTCAATAAATTCTTTGGCAAGCCGCTCATTAAAAGTAGCAATGCCACCGCCACGCAAAGGATAAGCAGGGCCAATGATTATGATTTTTTGGGAAGGCAAAGTAAGTTGATTTAATAATATGCTGATTAGCCAATTAGCTAATTGAACTTAATATGATGATTTTTGGAAATTAAGGTAAAACGGTTTTTCGGTTTTTTGTTTGTTTACTGGTAAAGCGTTTTGCTTTCGGCCTTAAGCCGTTAGCCTCCACCATTGGCACATTGACTAATTTGCATATCAGCACATTGGCTAATTAATCTTCTCCTCAATATAATAATGATTTCTTTCAGGGCCGTTTCTCGAAATTAGTTCTCCCAGGAAACCCGCAAGAAAAAGCTGCGAACCGATTACCATCGCTACCAGGGCTATGTAAAACAAGGGTCTTTGCGTCATGCCGCTCTGGTCGAAAAAGAATTTAGTAATGGTGAGGTAAAAGATAACAATGAATCCGAAAAAGAAAAACGCTGTACCCCACAAACCAAAAAAGTGCATTGGGTTTTTTCTGAATTTCCCTACAAACATGATGGACGCCAGGTCAAGAAAACCGTTTACAAAACGGTTCCATCCAAACTTGGTAACGCCATACTTTCTCGGGCGATGCTCTACGACTTTTTCACCAAATTTTTTAAACCCACTCCATTTTGCAATCAACGGAATATAGCGATGCATTTCTCCGTAAACTTCTATGCTCTTTACTACTTTCAGTTTGTATGCTTTCAGGCCACAATTAAAATCATGCAGGTAAATTCCACTTGCTCTTCGTGTGGCGGCGTTAAATAATTTAGAAGGAATATTTTTAGAAAGTTTGCTGTCGTACCTTTTCTTCTTCCATCCGCTAACAATGTCGTATCCATCTTCCAAAACCATTTTGCGCATTTCCGGAATTTCATCGGGGCTGTCTTGCAAATCGGCATCCATGGTAATGACTACTTCGCCTTTGGCCATTTTAAATCCTTCATTCAGCGCGGCGCTTTTACCATAGTTTCTTTGAAATTTGATACCTTTTACAAAAGGATTAATAACAGACAAGTCTTGTATTGCTTTCCATGAATTATCATTGCTGCCATCATCCACAAAAATAATTTCGTAGCTGTAATTGTTTTCGTCCATCACACGGCGAATCCATGCCTCCAGTTCAGGCAACGATTCTTCTTCATTAAAAAGTGGAACGACAACAGAAATATCCATTTGCTAAAGAAGTTTATTAACGTCCGTCATTGAACTGAACCGGATTCTTTTTAGTGATACCAGCACCTATCAGTGAGGCAACCGCACCAAAAAATAAATAAAAAACCAGGATAGCGCCTATTACAAATACCATAAAGAATTTTTGTGTAAAACCCATTGCCTGGTTAATCTGCTCCTCTGTCATCTTTTTTTCTACCATTCCTTTTCTGGCTGCTTCCATGCCCTTTTCTTTTACGTCCGGAAAAAGATAAATAAAAAGAAAAGTAAATACTATCATGATTAGGGTGACCAACGCAGTAATTTTAAAACCATGCGAAAAATAATTTCCAAATGTGGCATTATAGCCAATTTGCTTTCCATAAATATTTACTGACCAAATAATAGCAATAATGAAAATAATGTATCCAACCCATTGCATCGCTTTGTTATCACTCATATCTAAGAAATAGGTAATTAAACCAAGTACAATAAGAATGAGTGAGATAACGATTCCTTTTGTAAGTGGGGTAGTAATTGGTTGTGTTGGCTGTTCCATAATTATTTAGTTTTATTTGTTCAAAAATAGCCCGTCTTTATTAATTATCCCAATTACTTTTCCCTTTAACTTTTTCCCGGTAAAAGCATTGTTTTTACTTTTGGATAAAATATCTTTTTCTTCAAAAATGAATTCTTCGCCAGGTAAAAATAAACTAAGACTCGCTTTTTCTCCTTCTGCTATCGCAGATGTAGGCAGATTGAAAACATTGCGAATGTTTTCTGTTTGCATTTCTATAAATCTTTCTGCGGAAATACCACAGGCTATAGCCGCGCCAAATACGCTTTCCAATGTTTCCATCCCG
>JAHEZA010000460.1 GCA_023251335.1 Chitinophagaceae bacterium
TTAATGAAAAAGGAAGCTTTTTTGTTAGATAATCCCACAACAACTTTTTATATGCTTCATCGGTAAAATCCATTGATACGTAAAGCCGATTTGTTCCGTTAGCTTTCCCGCATTGGATGATAGTGGCGTCCTCTAATTGCAAAACGTACAAATCGGCCAGGCTTGTACTACTTACTTTTAGGGCGCGATGAACGAAGCGTGTTAAACTTTATAGCCACTTTTAAAAAAAATCCAGGAATGCTTTTTCAAAAAATTCCGGCTGATAAGGCCGGAATTTTCTTTCTATATTTTTCAATAAACTTTTTCTTATGCTTCTACCTGCTGCATCCTTTGCGATTTCTTTCTATCGTCTTCATTAAGGATCACTTTGCGCATACGGATGAATTTCGGTGTTACTTCTATGCATTCGTCCTGCTGGATATATTCCATGCACTCTTCCAAAGTCATCAACGTTTTTGGCGCGATTCGCGAAGCATCATCAGCACCACTGGCGCGATGGTTGGTCAATTTTTTTGGTTCTGTTGCATTTACAATTAAATCTCCGGGTTTGATGTGTTCGGCAATTATCTGGCCTACATAAACTTCTTCTCCGGGGTCAACAAAAAATCTGCCTCTATCTTGTAATTTATCGATTGAGTAGCCTGTTGTTCTTTCCTGGTTTTTTGAAATCAATACACCATTACTTCTTCCGGGAATGTATCCTTTCCAGGGTTTGTATTCCAAAAACCGATGTGCCATTACTGCTTCGCCCGCAGTGTTGGTAAGCATGTTGGAACGCAATCCTATCAATCCCCTTGAAGGAATTTCAAATTCAAGGTGTTGCATTTCGCCTTTGCTTTCCATGATAAGCATTTCGCCTTTGCGCTGGGTTACCAGGTCAATCACCCGACCGCTATATTCGGCAGGAACATCTACCACGAGATTTTCATAAGGCTCGCATTTTTGTCCGTTTATTTCTTTAACGATTACCTGCGGTTGACCAACGGTCAATTCATAACCTTCCCTGCGCATGGTTTCTACCAAAATACTTAAATGCAAAATGCCACGTCCAAAAACCATAAAGCTATCGGCGCTATCGGTGGCGCTCACGCGAAGAGCAAGGTTTTTTTCCAGTTCTTTTTCCAATCTGTCTTTCAGATGGCGCGAGGTTACAAATTTTCCATCTCTTCCATAAAAAGGAAAATTATTAATGCTGAATTGCATGTTCATGGTTGGCTCATCAATATCAATAACCGGTAATGCTTCGGGATTTTCGAAATCGGCAAGTGTCTCACCGATATTAAATCCATCAATTCCTACTACGGCACAAATATCGCCGGCTGCCACTTCAGTTACTTTCTTTTTCCCCAATCCTTCAAAAACATATAATTCTTTTACGCGTGTTTTTTGAACAGTACCATCCAATTTCATCAAAGAAAGTGGTTGGTTGTCTTTGATGATTCCCCTTGCCACTTTTCCTACCGCTATTCTTCCCAAAAATGAAGAGTAATCTAAAGAAGTAATCTGCATTTGCAGGGTGCCTTTTTCATGAGATGGCGGCGGTACTTTTTCGAGAATCGTATCTAATAATGGGAAAATATTGTCGGTGGGTTCAAGAGAGGTATTCATCCAACCCTGTTTGCTGGAGCCAAAGATTGTCGGAAAATCCAATTGTTCTTCCGTAGCATCCAGGTTAAAAAATAATTCAAATACGGCATCATGAACTTCATCAGGGCGGCAGTTTGGTTTATCTACTTTATTAATAACGACAATCGGATGTAGCCCTAATTGCAACGCTTTTTGTAATACAAAACGTGTTTGGGGCATCGGGCCTTCAAAAGCATCTACTAAAAGCAACACGCCATCCGCCATTTTTAATACGCGTTCCACTTCGCCGCCAAAGTCACTGTGGCCGGGCGTGTCAATCACATTTATTTTTACGCCTTTATAAGTTACAGAAACATTTTTACTAAAAATGGTAATTCCTCTTTCCCGCTCCAGGTCATTACTGTCCATTATAAGTTCCCCGGTTTCCTGGTTATCCCGAAAGATGTTGGTGCTATGTAAAATCTTATCAACCAACGTTGTTTTACCGTGGTCAACGTGTGCTATTATTGCAATGTTTCTGATGTCCATAAATTGTTTTAACCTGTGAGGACTTTTTGTCCAAAATTTTTTAAGGGTGCAAAGGTACGTCAAAACAGTTTCTTAGCAAGAGAAAAAGGGAATGTTAACAGTTAAAGAAATTACATTTGTAAACTGTTTGTTTGGCTTGTCTTTGCAAAAATATTAAGAGATGAAAAAGAATTTCTTACCAAATATTTATTTATGTATTTTTCTTGACCTCGTCGGGCTATCAAGCTACCTGTTGCCTGCAATAGGCGAGACGATAGATATTATATGGGCGCCTGTTTCTGCAGTCATTTTCTATTTTCTTTTTGGCAAAAAGAAGTTTGCTTTATTGGGAGGTGTGTTTTCTTTTCTGGAAGAGATTTCTCCGGGGTTCGATTTTATTCCCACCTTTACGATTGCATGGTTTATTAGAAAACGGGAAATGCAAACCTCCGTTTCTTCGCGCAGACGGTGATTGAAAGGCGATTGCGTGAAGTGCACAGCAAACAAACAAATAATTGGATTTTCTCTTTTCTCTAATCAAAAAATAAATACCTTGACCGCATATTTTAAATTAAATTTTACACAATGACTAAACTATCTGTTACACTTCTGTTCGTATTTATTTTCCAGGTCTCATTTTCCCAAACCAAAAAAATATTTGGATTCAACGAAAAAAGTACGGAGGCGCAAGCTTCCCTCGAAGCGCAATTCGATAAAAATCTGAGTGCAGAAAATATTGGAGCCAATATGAAGATACTTTCTGCAAAACCGCACCATATTAGTTCTCCGGGAAGTAAAGAAAATGCAGAATACATTCTCAGTCTCTATAAAAAATTTGGATGGGATGCACAGATCGAAACTTTTCATGTGTTGTTCCCGACTCCCAAAACACGAGTGTTGGAAATGACTTCACCCACTTCTTATCAAGCTATCCTGAAAGAACCGGCGATAAAGGAAGATCCTTATAGCGGACAACAAGGTCAATTGCCAACATATAACGCATACAGCGCCGATGGGGATGTATCCGGGGAATTAGTTTTTGTAAATTATGGGCTACCCGATGATTAT
>JAHEZA010000461.1 GCA_023251335.1 Chitinophagaceae bacterium
ATTATGATATTAATAATGTAGTAGCCGCAGATGAATGGGCCGAAAATGTTGACAACAATGCATTTACCAATGCTGCCGCCAAAGCCAATTTGCAATATGCAGGAATGGCTGCGAAAATTTTGCATCAACCAATCAATCCAGATTGGGCAGATGTAGAAAAAAATATTCCTATCTTAAAATTAGCCAATGGCGTTACTTCAGAGTTTGCCGCCTACAATGGCGAAAAAATAAAGCAGGCAGACGTTAATCTGCTTGCATATCCGCTAAAAGAAATAACAGATCCTGCTCAAGTAAAAACAGATCTTGAGTATTATGAACCCCGTGTTGGTGAAGGCTCTCCGGCAATGACCCAGGCTATATTCACCATATTGTATGCCAGGCTGCATGATCCTGCCAAAGCATGGAATGCTTTTGAAAAAACGTATATTCCAAACAAGTTGCCACCGTTCGGCGTAATGGCAGAAACCGCCGGTGGTACCAACCCCTATTTTGCCACCGGCGCGGGCGGCTATCTGCAAAGCATGTTATTTGGTTTTGGAGGATTGGATATCACACCAAAAGGAATCGTACAATTAAAAACTTCTTTACCCAAACAATGGAAATCGTTAACATTAACCGGCATTGGAAAAGATAAAAAAACTTATGAGATGAAGTAAAAGAAGTATAAGGTAGTAAACCGACAAATAATTAAAAATTGATCCCGCAATAATTACTTTTTTGAAACATTAACTTTTTTCAACATGATTTTCCTACATTTACATCCAAATTTGTTTTCGTTCTGTCTTGAAAAAAGTAACTGCCATATTTTTTCTTTTGCTTTTTGCCTTCAATTGGTTTGGCTACCGGTTATATTATGATTACCTGCAACATCAGGCAAATCAACATTTAGAAGCATTGTTTGACAATAATTCTTATGATGAATCCCAATTGATGGAACTAAAGATCCCGGTTAATCTTCCTTATCAAACCAGTTGGACATCGTACGAACGTTACGACGGCGAAATCACCATAAACGGAACTTCTTACAAATATGTAAAACGTAAGTTGTCTAACGATACGCTTTATTTAATGTGCATTCCCAATACTAAGAAGATGCGCCTGGAAACTGCCAAAAATGATTTCTTTAAAAATTCCAACAATTTGGCACAGAATAATAATTCAAAAAAATCGGATAATTCATCTTCGGTTACTAAAAATCTCCAAACCGTATATGATGATTCTACATTTGGTTTGAGTATTATTTGTCCATTTATTTTGAATCAAAAGACCTGGCTACAGGCAAATGATACGAATACCATTTCCTCTCCTCACGATGCTCCGGGCCAGCCACCGGATGCGGCTACGGTATAAGCTTATCTGCAACATGCTTCACAGCAAATTTGTTCTTATTTTCTAAGACGGATTGTTATTGTTTAATTTTTTTTGCACAGATTAGCTCATACGCAATTGCAACTTTATTGTAAAATGTGAATGTCAGAATTATCGCTTATCAGGTAATAATAATGCACATCTCACAACCACAAAATTGTGTTCATCCAATTAACAGAAACAAATCTTGAATTCAAATGACCCTGCAATACATCATCCTTTGGGTTGGTAGCAGCAATTAATAAAAAAAGCTTTTATGAAAAAATTATTTTATTTATCAATGATATTTTTTACTTGTTTTGGAGTTTTATCCGTTAGCAAATCAAGCGCGCAGGGGTGCGTTGCCATAAGAAGCACCGGTGGCATGTCTTGTGATATGAATCATCCAAATGATACCTCTTCCAAATGGCAATTTGCAGTAAACAACCGTTATTATAATTCCTATAAACACTTTGTAGGAACCGAAGAGCAGAAGCAAAGACAGGAACTGGGAAACCAGGTGGTGAATCATGGATATACAATGGATTTAGCCCTGACCTATGAAATAAATAGAAGATGGTCCGTTTTTCTTGATGTGCCTGTTATCGCCAATTCACGCTCTTCCTTGTATGAACATCAAAATGTTGGAAGATATGTCACCCATTCGTTCGGAGTCGGCGACATACGATTTGCGGCTTATAGCTGGTTGTGGAATCCTGCGAAGAATCATAAGGGAAACGTACAGGTTGGTCTCGGCCTTAAATTGCCGACCGGAAATTATGAATACGAGGATTATTTTCAGACGACTGATTATACTAAAATACTGGGGCCAGTTGACCAGTCGATTCAGTTGGGTGATGGAGGTACAGGAATAACATTGGAAATAAATGCTTACTACAATATTTCTCATACTGTAAATTTTTATGGGAATTTCTATTATCTCAGCAATCCACGTGAACAAAATGGGGTTTCTACTGCGCGCGGCGGCACTCCTTCGCCAAGGGCTGTTGCGAATGGCTCCGACGTAATGAGTGTGCCGGATCAATACATGGCAAGAGTAGGAGCAAACTTTAATGTTCGCAATTGGACTTTCTCTGCAGGAGTTCGTCAGGAATGCCTGCCTGTGTATGATTTAATTGGTGGTAGCAATGCTTTCAGAAGACCGGGCTATATTATTTCAGGAGAACCGGGTATTTCACTAAAATTGAACAAAGTGGTCTTGTACACATTTGTACCGGTGGCAATTGTGCGTAACAGAACGCAAAGTGTACCGGATAAAATTACAACAGAACAGACAGGAAAATACACCCACGGCGATGCAGCTTTTGCAGATTACGTTTTAAATATCGGCGCAATAATCAGATTTTAATTGTTCCGGATTTAGGAAATTACTAAAAATCAGAACGTGTTAGAAAATAGCACTGTTAATAAAAAACTATACGTTGCGTGGCTCTGGTATGTGTTTATCGGCCATGGAAAATGGGCATAATAAAAAAGATTGTTGGTGCAATTATTTTGCAGTAAGCTTATCACTAAATCAAATTATTGAACATTGCCGATATGGCAATAAAAAGTCTCTCATAAAAGCTATAGCCCCCTTCCTGTTTCCACAGGGAGGGCTTCTATTTTTTAAATTGACAGATAAGTAATATGGGAAAGTTTTTCCGGTATTTTAAAATACAAAAATAAAAATATTAGTGCCTGTTTAGGCTCAACACATTCGCTGAGCCTGCGATAGCCCTCTCCTTGTTTCTTCCGAAGCGCGCTCTTTCTCTGATTTATTTCTTGATTGGCCAGAGCAGTAAACAAACA
>JAHEZA010000462.1 GCA_023251335.1 Chitinophagaceae bacterium
TATGTAAATACAATGATCATGCGCTTCAAATTTTGCTTAAGGTTTCGCGGTCCCTTGTTTTTCAGAAACCGCTGCATGCAGATTGTCACCATCGATAGGATACTTACCTACAGCTATTTCCTGAAGATTCTGTTGGTTTATAAATTCAAATGCCTTCGCAAAAAACGGGTGCAGATGAATGTATCTTTCAGCATTTGCCAAGGCATCAATAATCATACTTTTAGTTTGAGTCTTATAAAAAAATGTTTTTAATAATTGTAACGAAGTCGTTGCATCACCCGCTTCGTCATTCACGATTGACGATTCACTCCCGATTGCTATCGGGATCACCTCTGCACCCTTCCCGAAGCATCTCCTTTCATCAAGCCCTTCACCTCACTTAGTGTGGCGTGATTCAGATCGCCGGGAATCGTATGTTTTAATGCAGAAGCGGCTACGCCAAATTCTGCGGCATCTTTCAAATTCATGCCGGTCACCAATCCATAAATAAATCCACTGGCAAAAGAATCTCCGCTGCCAACGCGGTCTACTATGCGAACGGAATATTCTTTTGAATGATAAAATTCTGATCCGTCAAACACCAGCGCACTCCATCCATTGTCTGACGCGCTATGGCTTTCGCGTAATGTGGACGCGATATATTTAAAACCAAATTTTTCTTTCATCTGTTGAAATACATCTTTGTAGCCGTCGAGATTTAATTCGCCTTTGGTAACGTCGGTGCCTTTGCTTTTAAAACCCAACGTTGTCTCAGCATCTTCTTCATTGCCGATACATACATCTACATATTGACATAAATTGGTCATTACTTCTTTCGCCTTTTCCTTGCTCCATAATTTTTTTCGATAGTTAAGATCAATACTTGTGGTAATTCCTTTTGCTTTGGCAGCTTTCAGCGCGGCTTCGGTAAGGGCTGCCGCTTTATCGCTCAATGCAGGCGTGATGCCGGTTGTATGAAACCATGATGCGTCATCAAATATTTTATCAAAATCAAAATCCGAAATTTCAGCTTCCGAAATAGAAGCATCGGCGCGGTCATAAATTACCTGCGAAGCGCGCATGGAAGCGCCGGTTTCTAAAAAGTAAATGCCAAGCCGTTTGCCGCCGCGGGCCACAAATTGTGTATCTACTCCGTAACGTCGTAAATGGTTGACGGCCGATTGGCCAATAGCATTATCAGGAACTTTTGAAACAAACACGCCCTGCAATCCGTAATTGCAAAGTGCCGCGGAAACATTGGCTTCGCCACCGCCGTATGTGACATCAAAACTATCTGCCTGCACAAATCTTTTAAAATCAGGTGTTGACAAACGAAGCATAATTTCTCCCAGCGTTACAACTTTTTTTGACATGAGTATTTTTTATTTTGTTTGTAATTTATTTGGATTAATCTTTTAAAAGTATTGCCAAATCTCTTTCTTATTTAATGAAAGAACAAAAATAGCGGTAATAATTTTTGAAAAAAAATACGATAACGATTGCGTAAAATAAAATTGCTCAATAGCGATAAATCCAATAACATTGTTTAAATATAAAACATAGACTCATGAATAAGAAAGCAGATTTATTGAAATTGATTCCTGAACAAGGTGTGTTGCCACTTTATTTTTGCAGGGATACGGAAGTAAGTTTGGAAGTGTTACGCACTTTATACAAATCCGGAATCAGGGCCGTAGAATATACCAATAGGGGAGAAGCCGCTTTACAGAATTTTTTAAAAATGCGTGAAGTATGCGATAAGGAATTAGAAGGTATGTATCTGGGTATTGGTACTATAAAAACCGGCGAAGCATGTCAATCGTTCATTGATGCGGGAGCAGATTTTATTATTTGTCCTGGTCTTGTAAAAGAAGTAGCAAAAGTGGCCGACAAAAATAATATGCTTTGGGTGCCTGGCTGTATGACGCCTTCCGAAATTATCAAAGCAGAAAATATGGGCGCTAAAATGATCAAGCTTTTTCCCGGAAATATTTTGGGGCCTGAATTTATGAGTGCCATCAAAGCCTTGTTTCCTGATCTTCTTTTCATGCCCACCGGAGGCGTAGATTTAGACAAAGAAAGTATTGCTTCCTGGCTGAAAGCCGGTGTGTGTGCGGTTGGTATGGGCAGCAAGCTTATCAGCAATAAATTGCTGGAGCAAAAGGATTATGCAAAAATAGAAGAATTGACCCGGCAGGCTTTGGATATTTTGAAGTCGCTGAGATAAATCTAAGGGTAAAAAAGTGCAGACCAGATCAAACCGGTCTGCACTTGATTTATATATACTACCTCAAGTTCCCCGGAATGCGAATCCAGTCTTCATAACGAATAGAACCTTTTCTGGCATTATCGGCCGGCACCAATGATTGATCATCGATTACAGTTCCAAAATAAAGCGCTTTCGGATCGCTGATTACTTCGCGTTTATCCTGTTTCATATCCAGGTATATTTTACCAAATTGATCCATGCCTAATTTTTCAGGGCCGCCAATTTCAACGATTCCGTTGATTGGATCTTTTATGGTAATATCCACCATGGCAGCTACCACATCATCAGAAGCGATGGGTTGAAAAAGACCGGATGACAAACGAACGGTGTTGCCGACAGTCGCTTCTTTGACAATTCCGCCGGCAAATTCGAAGAATTGAGTGGAATGCAAAATGGTGTAAGGAATTCCTGATTCCCTGATAAGTCTTTCCTGCTCTACTTTTGCGCGAAGATAACCACTGTTGGGTAAACGATCGGCGCCAACTATGGAAAGAGCGATGTGATGTTTTACGCCAGCTTCTTTTTCTGCGGCAAGAAGATTATGCCCCGAAGTTTTAAAAAACTCCATGACGTCATCGTCAGCGAATGATGGTGAGTTAGCTACATCTACTACTTTTTCGGCGCCTTTTAATGCTTCAGAAAGTCCTTCGCCGGTTATGGTATTCACTCCTGTGTCGGGCGAAGCTGCTAAAACGTCATGTCCCATCTTTCTTAATTGACCTACCATTTTTGAACCTATAAGGCCGGTTCCGCCGATTACTACTATTTTCATGATTTTGGTTTTAAGTGGTTCTTTTTTGAACCGTTTTAAATAATTGGTTTGTTGCTGTACCTAATTGTTTCTGCCGCCATTTCGTTGTGTTGCTGATCGGTTTTCACGGTTTCAATTATCTGTGCCGACGTAGGGTTT
>JAHEZA010000054.1 GCA_023251335.1 Chitinophagaceae bacterium
GAGCAAGGATTACTGAGGCTCAGAAAAGAACTGCAATTGTTTGCCAACATCAGGCCCATATCGGCTTACAGGTCTTTATTTCATCTTTCACCATTGAGAGACAAACAACTATCGGATGTGGATTTTATTATTTACCGTGAGTTGACAGGTGGAATTTATTTTGGCAAAAAAGAACTTAATGAAGAAGGTACAGAAGCTTCCGATCTTTGTATCTATCATAAAGATGAAATAAGCCGGATAGCCCATTTGGCGTTTGCCGCTGCACAAAAGAGAAAGAAAAAACTGACATTAGTTGATAAAGCAAACGTGCTTGAGACATCAAGATTGTGGCGAAAAAATGTGCAGGAAATTGCTGCCGGTTACCCGGATGTAAAAGTGGAATATATGTTTGTGGACAATGCCGCCATGCAAATCATTTTAAATCCAAAGCAATTTGATATCGTCCTTACCGAAAATATGTTTGGTGATATTTTAAGCGACGAAGCAAGTGTGATAAGTGGCTCAATTGGTTTACTGCCTTCATCTTCTATCGGAGAAAAAAACGCGTTGTTTGAGCCCATCCATGGTTCTTACCCGCAAGCTGCCGGAAAGGATATTGCTAATCCTGTTGGCTCAATCTTATCGGCAGCAATGATGATGGATTATTTTGAATTGCCGGAAGAAGCAAAAGCTATCCGGGAAGCGATTGGCTGGGCATTAAGCAATGGCTTTGTTACAAAAGACATTGATCCCGTAAACTCTTATTTTACTTCTACCATTGGCGAAGTGGTGAGCGATTTTATTTCGAATGAGATTCCACAACATTCTAACCTCAGGAATATTGCGGTAGGTCAAACAACTATTATCTAATTAGTAAAAAAATAAGATTGAAAATCTTGCTGGTTGACAATCTTCAAAAAGTTCTTTGTTTTTATAAAAGGGTATGCTAAGTTTGCAATTCAATTTCATTTTTATGTTGAAAGGCAAATTAAATAATGGCATTCTAAATATAGCAGTGATACTAGTCGCTGTCATAGTCATTATTGTATCCTTTCACGGAGGTGGAATCACTATTTAAAAAATTAATCATTTATAAAATAGCCCGCCTCCAAAAAGAGGCGGGTTTTTTAGTTTTAAAACCTTAATCAAAACAAAAATTATGTATTACAACGAAAAGACTTTTATTTATCTGAATGGCAAAATCGTAAAAGCTTCAGAAGCAAAAATTGATTTGTATAGCGAAACGCTGCATTACGGCTATGGCGTGTTTGAAGGAATCCGTTCCTACAAAACAGAAGAAGGCACAACAAAAATTTTTAAAGAACAGGAGCATTTTGACAGGTTAAAAAAATCCGCAGAAGCCCTTAATCTCCCTTACCCCTGGAGCAGTGAAGAACTCATAAAAGCGAGTTATGAAGTTTTGAAACTGAACCATTTGCAGGACGCCTATATCCGGCCCATTGTGTATGCTCCGGCTAATATGAGTTTCGGTGTAAATAATGAATCTTTTATAGCAATTGAAACGTGGAAGATGGAGCCATTTCTCGGAGAAAAATTATTAAGTGTAATGACCTCTTCTTTTCAAAGGCCTAATCCGAAAGCTTTTAAAATTGAAGCAAAAGCAACAGGGCATTATGTAAATTCTATTCTTGCTTCGCAGGAAGCAAAAGCAAAAGGATTTGATGAAGCGCTTTTGCTGGATATCAATGGCTATGTTGCTGAAGGGCCGGGCGCCAATATATTTATAGAAAACGGAGGCAAACTTTTTACGCCCCAACGTGGAAGTATTTTGCCCGGAATCACAAGAGCGACTGTTTTTGAGATTTGTGAGTCGCTTGGCATTGAAGTGAGTGAAAAAGAAATTGCGATAGATGAAGCACAGGGAGCAGACGGCGCTTTCTTCTGTGGTACGGCAGCGGAAGTAATCGGAATTAAATCATTGGATAATATTTTCTTTAAAAAAGAGTGGACAAACTCAATAGGCTATATTATTCAAAGAGAATATAAAAACCTCGTTGTCGAAAAGAAAGAATCAGAATTGTCAGAAGAAGTAAAGCAATTTGCATGATGATTGCAGCAAACAAATAAATTATTATGATTTTAATTTAAATGAAACCCAGGTAAACGAACATATAAACCAGATTTCTATTTTCGGTGAATAAATAGAATAATTAACAAATAAACGAATCAACGAATAAAGATGAGCGAAACTTTAACCACCGCAGAATTAAACAAATACAGTAAAACCCTTACGCAGGATGAAACCCAACCCGGCGCACAGGCAATGTATTATGCAATTGGATTTAAAGAAGAGGACTTTAAAAAAGCGCAAGTAGGAATTGTGAGTATGGGCTGGGATGGTAATCCCTGCAATATGCATCTCAATGATTTGGCAACCGATGTAAGAAAAAGTGTTAATGCCATAGATGGCTTGCTGGGACTACGTTTCTATACGATTGGCGTAAGTGATGGTATCAGCATGGGAACAGATGGTATGCGCTTCAGCTTGGTAAGCCGCGATTTAATTGCCGACAGTATTGAAACCAATGCAAGCTCGCAATACTATGATGCAATTGTTGCTATTCCCGGTTGTGATAAAAATATGCCGGGCTCTATTATGGCCATGGGAAGATTGAATCGTCCTTCAATTATGTTGTATGGCGGAACTATAGCGCCCGGACATTATAAAGGCGAAGACTTAAACATTGTATCAGCGTTTGAAGCATTGGGCCAGAAGATTGCAGGTAATCTGAATGAAGCGGATTTTAAAGGAATTGTTCGACATTCTTGTCCTGGTGCCGGTGCATGCGGGGGTATGTACACGGCCAATACAATGGCAAGCGCTATTGAAGCGCTGGGTATGAGTTTACCCTATTCGTCAAGCAATCCCGCCTTGAGCAAGGATAAGGAAAAAGAATGCGCTGCAATTGGCGCAGCCATCAAGAATATATTGGAAAAAGATATCAAGCCTAAGGACATTATGACCCGTGAAGCATTTGATAATGCAATAACAGTGGTAATGGTTTTGGGCGGCAGCACCAACGCCGTATTGCATTTGATAGCTATGGCCAAAAGCGTTGGAATCAATTTAACTCCCGACGATTTTCAGACTATTAGCAATAAAATACCGATGCTGGCTGATTTTAAACCAAGCGGAAAATACCTGATGGAAGATTTACACAACCAGGGTGGTGTTCCGGCAGTGATGAAATATTTATTAGGCAAAGGTTTGTTACATGGAGATTGCATCACCGTAACCGGAAAAACTATTGCAGAGAATTTAAAAGATGCACCTGACCTTGATTTTGAGAAGCAGGATATTATCCGTCCCCTTGAAAACCCTCTCAAAGTAACAGGCCATTTACAAATACTATACGGCAACCTTGCTGAGAAAGGAAGCGTGGCAAAAATTACAGGAAAAGAAGGTACCCGGTTTGAAGGCACGGCCAGAGTTTTTGAAGGCGAAAAACATTTGATAGAAGGCCTGGAAAGCGGGCGCGTTCATGCAGGTGATGTGGTAGTGATCAGAAACATCGGGCCAAAAGGTGCACCGGGTATGCCTGAAATGCTGAAGCCTACAGGAGCCATTATCGGCGCAGGTTTGGGAAAGTCAGTTGCGTTAATTACTGATGGTAGATTTAGCGGCGGTACACATGGGTTTGTCGTCGGACACATCACTCCTGAGGCCTTTGAAGGCGGATTATTAGGATTGGTGGAAGACAATGATATTATTGAAATAGATGCAGCGAAAAATACATTGAACTTAAAAGTAAGTGATGAAGAAATTGCTAAACGAAAAGCAACATGGAAGCAACCTGAGTTAAAAGCAACAAAAGGAGTTTTATATAAATATGCAAAGTTTGTAAAAAACGCGAGTGAGGGATGTGTGACTGATGAGGAATGACCTGCAAATATCAATACCATTATTTGAAATTTTCGCTTATGCAAACGCTTTATACAACATTAGTGTAGAAAAAGAAAATAAACTCGAAGCCTGGAATAATAGAAGACGAACTGGCTTTAAAAATCAGTATTAAAATAAAAAACATTATTATGAATACCCTCGAATTAGAAGAAGAAAAAAAGGTCACAGCAACTTCTAAAAAAACAGAAAATATTACGGGCAGCGAAGCAGTGCTCAAAATATTGCTTGCTGAAAACGTGCATACAGTTTTTGGTTATCCCGGCGGCGCTATCATGCCTATTTATGATGCACTGTACGATTACCAGGACAAACTCAATCATATTTTAGTCCGTCATGAGCAGGGTTCTATTCATGCGGCCCAGGGCTTTGCAAGAACGTCGGGTGAAGTAGGTGTAGTATTTGCCACTAGCGGACCTGGTGCTACTAACCTGGTGACAGGCTTGGCCGATGCCATGATTGACAGCACTCCGTTGGTTTGTATTACCGGACAGGTATTTGCGCATCTTTTAGGCACCGATGCTTTCCAGGAAACAGATGTGATTAATGTTACTACGCCTCTTACCAAATGGAATTACCAGGTGACGGATGCCACCGAAATTCCTTCAGTTTTGGCAAAGGCTTTTTATATAGCCCGAAGTGGACGACCGGGGCCGGTATTAATTGACATTACGAAAAACGCCCAAATTCAAAAATTCGATTTTGAAGGTTATGTACCGTGCAACCATATACGCAGTTATCGTCCTAAACCTATTGTAAGGAAAGAATATGTGGAAGAGGCTGCTAAACTGATTAACGAAGCTAAAAAGCCTTTTGTAATTTTTGGCCAGGGTATAATTTTAGGAAAAGCAGAAAAGGAATTTAAGGCATTCATAGAAAAAGGTGGACTGCCGGCTGCATGGACAATCCTGGGCCTAAGCGCTTTACCTACAGATCATCCGCAAAATGTAGGCATGCTCGGAATGCATGGAAACTACGGCCCTAATGTATTGACAAATGATTGTGATGTATTAGTCGCTGTCGGCATGCGTTTCGATGATCGTGTTACAGGCCGCCTGGATAAATATGCGAAGCAGGCAAAAATTATTCACCTTGATATTGATCCCGCAGAAATTGATAAAAACGTAAAAGCTACGGTTCCTGTTTGGGGTGATTGTAAAGAAACGCTGCCCTTGCTCACGAAGCTAATTGATAAAAAAGAACACAAGGAATGGCTTCAAACATTTAATGAATATACCCGGAAGGAAATAGAAACCTGTATTAATAAAGAGCTAAATCCTGAGACAGAAATAATGACGATGGGTGAAGTGATCAAAGTATTAAATGAATTAACAAAAGGTGATGCCGTAATTGTAAGCGATGTCGGACAGCACCAGATGGTGGCTTGCCGCTATGCAAAGTTTAATCAGTCTAAAAGTAATGTAACTTCCGGAGGCCTTGGTACAATGGGTTTTGGACTCCCTGCGGCAATGGGCGCCAAAATGGGTACGCCCGAACGTGAAGTTATTGCAATTGTCGGTGATGGTGGATTTCAAATGACTTTGCAGGAATTAGGAACCATCATGCAAAATAATATTGGGGTAAAAATTATTATTCTCAACAATCATTTCCTGGGAATGGTAAGGCAATGGCAGGAATTATTTAATGAGAAAAGATATTCATTTACCAATATTGATAGCCCTGATTTTGTAGCGCTTGCCAAGGCGTATAACATAGATGCTCAAAAAATAGCCGACAGAAATAATTTGAAAGAAGGGCTTACTACCATGCTTGAAAAAAAAGGGCCTTATTTACTTGAAATCATTGTAGGCAAAGAAAATAACGTGTTTCCTATGGTGCCGCAGGGATGCAGTGTGGCAGAAATAAGATTGTCCTAATTTAAATAACATCAATTAAGAAATGAACAATATATCAGAACAAAACAAAATTGGCTCAAGCCTCAAAAAGATCCCTCTTAGCAATAACTGGAACGCAAACCTATATGACGACAAGCATTCATTTGTTTCTAAATATGGAGAGGAACTGGTAGATATTTTAGCACCTAAGCCAGGTGAAACTATTTTAGATCTTGGTTGTGGCACAGGTTATCTTACTCAACTCATTTCTGAATCCGGAGCTAATGTAATAGGAATAGATAATTCAACGGAAATGGTTGATAAAGCACAGCATCAATATCCCGGAATTGATTTCAGGATCATGAATGCTGAAGATTTTGATTTTAAACAGTCACTGGACGCTATATTCTCGAATGCCACGCTGCACTGGGTTTTAAATAAGCAACGCGCTGTTGAATGTATGTATGATTCTTTAAAAACCGGTGGAAGGCTTGTGCTCGAAATGGGTGGCAAAGACAATGTAAATGGAATCATCGTTGCATTAAAGAACAGCCTCTTAAAACATGGTTATGTAAAAGAAGCCGGTATCAACACGTGGTATTTTCCTTCATTAAGCGGTTATACATTACTGCTGGAGTCCAAAGGATTCAGAGTTATGTATGCCGAACATTACGATAGGGAAACAAAATTGCAAGACAATGATAACGGAATCAAAAACTGGCTGAAAATGTTCGGCGGCGCATATCTGCGGGGAATTAATGAAAGCGAAACAGAGAAAATACTTGACGAAGTACAGGAAAATTTAAAAGGTACACATTACAGGGAAGGAAGCTGGTATGCTGATTATAAAAGATTACGCGTAGTGGCAATTAAAAAATAATATTGAAAAAAAATTTCAATAAAAAAAAGAATTTGTATGAAATAGCCAAAGTAGATTTTCGAATCAATTAAGAATATCTACCAGCGCATATTCCATTTTATAATTAAAAATACAAAAGATACAAAAACATGAAACAGGAATATACGATAACGGTTTACACCGAAGACCAGATAGGAATACTTAACAGGGTGTCAATTATCTTTTCACGCAGAAAAATAAATATTCAAAGCCTCAATACATCAGCATCAGAGGTGCCTGGCATTCATCGCTTTAATATAGTGATTGAAGAAACCGAAGAGGTTGTAAAAAAATTGGTACGCCAGATAGAAAAGCAGGTGGACGTTTTAAAAGCTTACTTCAGCACCAACGATGAAATCATTTGGCAGGAAATGGCGCTGTATAAAGTGCCCACCGATGCTATTGCCGAGAAAGCAAAAGTAGAAAGGTTGCTTCATCAATATGGTGCAAAGGCAATTGCCATTCGCAAGGATTTTACGGTATTTGAAACAACCGGCCATCGTGAAGAAACGGATAAAGTGATTAAGGCGCTGGAACCTTATGGCCTTATTGAATTTGTAAGAAGCGCACGTGTTGCGATTATCAAAAACAGCGATAGCTTTCATGAAAAAGTGAAAGAGTTTGAGAAACAACAACCCGGCGAAGAAGTGGTGGAAAACGAATACCTGGATAAACAAAGTGAGGTGTTTACTATGTAAAATATTTCTATGACCATTGGCATGATATTATTTCAGGATTTAACGCAGCTTGATTTAACAGGCCCGTTTGAAGTTTTCGGAAGATTACCAGGGTGCGAAATTTTTTTAATTGGGGAAAATTTGGAGGCTGTGAAAAGCGACGGTGGCTTACTATTAATACCCAATCAGACTTTTGAAACATGCCCGCAGGTAGATATGATCTTTGTTCCAGGTGGCAAGGGAATTTTCGAAGCGATGCAAAATAAAAAATTGCTTAATTTTTTAAAGAAGCAATCGGTTCAAGCTAAATATATCACGTCCGTTTGTACAGGTTCATTAGTACTTGCAGCGGTAGGTTTATTGGATGGATATAGAGCTACAACACATTGGCTTTCCTTAAGTTTATTAAAATTGTTTAACGTAGAAGTAGTAGAAGAAAGAGTTGTAATTGACAGGAATAGAATAACGGGAGGTGGTGTAACAGCGGGCATTGATTTCGGTTTGGTCGTTGCTGAAAAATTATTTGGAGAAAGTGTGGCCAAAGTAACGCAGTTAATCTTGGAATACGATCCTGCACCACCATTCAATTCGGGTTCACCTAAAACAGCGGGTAGGGAAATTGTGGAAAGGATTGAAAAAGCCAGGAAGGGAATTCAAAAAGAAAGAGAAGAATTTATTAAGAAAACGTTTTTATAATAGAGTGTCGTTCCCATGTTGTCTTATGAAAATGGCGCTTCTTCTATAGAATGACTAAAGAAAGCCTTTGGTTTTGAAGAAAACATTGAAATGCGTTTTCCGTGGGTTGTGAACGGGTTATGTATAAAATGTTGAAAAACCCTTTCTAAACCGAAGGGAATGGCGCAGAAATATCATCCAATATAGAAAATAGTTTTTCGGACAAAAGATACCGTTGCGCAGATATCGAAGGCCATCGCTGGATTTTATACAAAAAGAAAAATAAAATGACGATTATAAAAGCGATACCGATCTTAAGAATTTTTGATTATAAAAAAGCAATAGAATTCTACATAGATTGGTTGGGTTTTAAAATAAACTGGGAACATACTTTTGATGATAATACCCCCGTATATTTGGAGATTGAGAAAGACGGATTAATAATTCATTTGAGCGAACATCACGGAGACGGCACACCAGGCACAAACGTATTTGTTTGGTGCAACGGTGTCGAAGAATTTCAAAAGGAAATTATTAATAAAAAATACAAATACAATAAACCCGGCTTAGAGAAAACATTTTATGGTTCTTTAGCGGTTAAGGTGATTGATCCATTCCATAACCAGATTATTTTCAACGAAAAGATAAAAGAAAGTAAATAAACAATTCATCAAACAAAAACAAAATAAAAACAACATGGCGACATTAAATTTTGCAGGCACACAAGAAAACGTAGTAACAAGAGAAGAATTCCCGCTATCAAAAGCACAGGAAATTTTAAAGGATGAAGTAATAGCTGTAATCGGCTATGGCGTTCAGGGACCCGGACAGGCTTTGAATCAGCGCGACAATGGTATCAACGTAATTGTTGGCCAAAGAAAAAATTCCAAGAGTTGGGATAAAGCAGTGCAGGACGGCTTTGTAGAAGGAAAGACTTTATTCGAAATAGAAGAAGCGTTGGAAAAAGGAACGATCATTTGTTATTTGCTCAGCGATGCTGCACAAATTGCATTGTGGCCAACAGTGAAGAAATATTTAACACCCGGCAAGGCTTTGTATTTTTCTCATGGTTTCGGAATTACTTACAACGACCAGACAGGAATTATTCCCCCAAAAGAGGTTGACGTATTTTTAGTAGCGCCAAAAGGATCGGGGACTTCTTTAAGAAGAATGTTTTTACAAGGCCGTGGACTAAACAGCAGCTATGCTATCTTCCAGGATGCAACAGGAAAAGCATTCGACAGAGTAATCTCTCTGGGAATCGCTATCGGTTCAGGATATTTGTTTGAAACAAATTTTAAGAAAGAAGTTTACAGCGATCTAACCGGCGAGCGCGGAACATTGATGGGCGCTATCCAGGGAATTTTTGCAGCGCAGTTTGAAGTACTTCGTAAAAATGGTCACTCTCCGTCAGAAGCATTTAATGAAACAGTAGAAGAATTAACGCAATCATTAATGCCATTGGTGGCTGAAAATGGAATGGACTGGATGTATGCCAATTGCTCTACCACTGCTCAACATGGCGCATTGGACTGGTGGAAAAAATTCCGCGATGCTACCTTACCTGTATTCTCTGATTTATATGCAAGTGTAGCCGCTGGCAAAGAAGCAAAACGTTCGATTGATTCCAATTCACAGCCAGACTATCGCGTAAAATTAGATGCCGAATTAAAAGAATTACGCGACAGCGAAATGTGGCAGGCAGGAAAAACAGTTAGAAGTTTGCGCCCGGAAAACCAGGATCCTTCTTAGTTCGTGTAAATAAATAAAAGAGCCAAATGAATCTCTGAATAAGGCAATGAAAAAAAAAGTAAATGAAACGAATTTCTTTACACCTTTTGA
>JAHEZA010000463.1 GCA_023251335.1 Chitinophagaceae bacterium
CAGGTCCGATGCCAAGAAGTGGTATCATAAATCCAAGCAATGCAATGCTGGGTATTGTTTGTAAAATTCCTGTGAATCCCAGGACCGGCGCAGCAAATT
Source organism: Chitinophagaceae bacterium (assembly GCA_023251335.1). Classification (GTDB taxonomy): domain Bacteria; phylum Bacteroidota; class Bacteroidia; order Chitinophagales; family Chitinophagaceae; genus Ginsengibacter. The sequence continues at coordinate 100 of JAHEZA010000463.1, forward strand.
TCTTTTTTCGTGCAATCAAAATACCAAGCGGAACGCCAATAACAACTGCTATTAACAAGGAAATAAACGTTAACCCGATATGCTGAAGCAACTGATCAAGGATTTTCCCTGATTGCTGTTGCATAAAATTAAAAAGCGATTGGCCGGACTCATTCATGACTTTTCTCTTTTAGCGCTTCAAGCCCGGTGAATAAAGAATCGTACCCTGCAAATCTTACTTCTCCCAAAGCAGCATTTTTTATCAGAAGCATTTTGCTTTTTTGAAAATTGAGTTTCTCCAGTGCCTCCCACAAACTATTATTTTCATCAATCTTTATAATGTTGCCAGGAACCTTCCCCTGGAGAGAAGGGAGTCCATGCCAAATATCTTTTAAAAGAACAGCGTTCAATTCAAGCTGCATTTTTTGGGATGAAAAAAAATCAGCAACAAAATTATTTTTTGGATGAAACAAAAGTTCAATGGCATTTCCCTGCTGCACTATCTTTCCTTCATCCATCAATAAAACCACATCGCCCATTTCAAAAGCTTCCTGGATATCGTGCGTTACCATCACAACCGTTTTATTTTTCAGCGCTTCTAACTTCGAAAATTCTTTGGTAATACTTCTTCGGGTAATAGCATCCAGCGCGCCAAAAGGTTCATCCATCAATAAGATGGGCGGGTCTGCTGCCAGGGCTCTTGCCAGTCCTACTCTTTGTTGCTGGCCGCCGCTTAGCTGTTGCGGATAGAAAGAAAGATACTCCGAAGGAAGATGCAATTGCTCCATCAATTGCAATATTCTTTTCTCTATTTTTTGTTTTGGCCACTTCAGAAGTTCAGGCACAATAGATATGTTTTGAGCGATCGTATAATGCGGGAAAAGTCCATTGTGTTGCAGGACATAGCCTATGTTTCTTCTTAGCTCTTCGGGTGGTATCTCTTTGATGTTTTTTCCTCCAACATGAATTTCTCCTGCAGATATTTCTGTCAAACGATTAATCATTCGCAGCGTAGTAGTCTTTCCGCATCCGCTGGTACCAAGCAATACTGCGTTTTCGCCTTCGGTCACGTCAAACGAAATATTATCCACGGCTCTTGTGTTTCCAAAGTTTTTGACCACGTTGTGAAGGGAAATCATTACAGATTTGTTTACCTGAGAAATTAATTAAAGTTAAGTAATTAGAAGGAAAGATTTTCGGCATCAAGATTGATGATAAACATTTAAAATATCGAAAGTTAATTTTGTTTGTGACAGTAGATGAACCTTTATTTGAGATTTTCATTTTTTAAATCGTTTATGCAATTCATTTACCTTTGTTACTTAATTATTTTTTCATTTATATCAACATCTTTATAAATCAATTTTATCATGAAAAAAAATATCATATTCCCGGTTTTGCTGACAACTGCGTTCCTGATCAGTATTTTCTCTTTCACAGAAATTTCATGCACGAACGAAAATAACAGTGATTCAACTGTTGGCGCAGAGAATGCCGGATTAATATTACCATCAGGTTTTAGCGCGTCGATTGTAGCAAATAATCTTGGTACGGTAAGACATATTGCGGTGACTAAAGAAGGTAATGTGTATGCAAAGCTTGGGCGGGCAAAAGCAGGAAATGGAATCCTTTACTTAAAAAATAATAATGGTCAATTAGAAAAGCAAAATGGTTTTGGAGATTATGGTGGAACGGCAATGCGTATTCATGATGGTTATCTTTATGCCTCATCCAACACAGATGTATATCGTTACAAACTGAATGATAAAGACGAGGTGACCGACGCATCCAATCCTGAAAAAATAGTTACGGGGTTACTTGATCATGGAGAGCATAATTCTAAATCAGTAACATTTGATGAAGCGGGAAACATTTATGTAAATATAGGCGCATACAGTAATTCGTGCCAGGTAGAGGATCGCACTCCGGGTTCAATGGGAAGGCCGGGATGTCCGATCTTAGATTCAGCCGGTGGCATCTGGCAGTTCAAAGCGGACAAAACTGATCAACATTATGGCGATGGCGTCCATTATGCTACGGGGTTGCGAAATGTAGTTGGGCTCGACTGGAATAAAAAGGACAATGCGCTTTTTGTAATGCAACATGGCCGTGATCAGTTGCATGATTTATTCCCGCAATATTATACTACTAAAGAATCTGCTATTCTTCCCGCAGAATGCATGTACGAAATTCATGAAGGTGATAACGCCGGATGGCCTTACATTTATTACGATCAGATTCAAAAGAAACAGATTCTGATGCCCGAATATGGCGGCGATGGTAAAAAAGCTGCTGAAAAAAAATATTTAGATCCTGCAATGGCTTTCCCTGGCCACCTTGCGCCAAATGATTTGCTATTTTATACCGGCGATCAGTTCCCTGAAAAATATAAGAACGGCGCTTTCATTGCTTTCCATGGCTCATGGAACAGAAGCCCCGAGCCACAAGCAGGATATTTTGTAGTATTCGTTCCTTTCGTAAACGGTAAACCAGCAGGTAATTGGGAAGTATTTGCTGACGGGTTTGCTGGCGCGAAAGATATTTCTTCTCCAGGCAAGGCTGAACACCGCCCATGCGGTCTTGCACAAGGGCCAGACGGTTCATTATACGTGTCGGATGACGTAAAGGGGAATATTTACAAAATTGTTTATCATAAAAAATAACCAGGTTGAAAAAAACAATAGTCGTTACGGTTTTATCATTTCCGATAATTCTGGCGGTAACGGGGATGAAGCGAATTTCGGTACAAAGTAACAAACCAACTTCGCAAGTCCATCAAAAGTCGCTGGAAGCCGGAGAAAAAATTTATAAAAAATTATGCCTTAGCTGCCACCAGGCTGATGGGGGCGGCGTTCCTAACATGAGCCCCCCTTTAATAAAAACTTCTTTTGTTTTAGGAGATAAGGAAAACCTGATTGGAATTGTTTTGAACGGGCTCAAAAATGTGGACATTAATGATGAAACTTATAACAATCCAATGCCTGCCTTAGGTCCAGTATTAAAAGACCAGGAGATAGCGGATGTCCTAACCTATGTGAGAAATAGTTTCGGAAACAAAGCGTCTGCGGTT
>JAHEZA010000055.1 GCA_023251335.1 Chitinophagaceae bacterium
GCAATCCAAAGGCGTAAAGGCTATCAATACGTATCATACCGAGTTTGATGTAGAAAAAGATGAGGCGGTTTCTGAAATAGAAGTTCCTGATAAAAAATTAAAAGGAAAGGTAGTGGCAGAATTGCAAAAAGGTTATCTTCTCAACGATAAACTGATTCGCTTTGCTAAAGTGGTGGTAGGCAAATGATCGTTCTAAAAAAAAATTAATAAACCGTAGCTGCTATTTTCTGAGATCAAAACAGTGGTTCACACAAATGTTATGGCAAGTACAATGTCCGCAAAAAGAGATTACTATGAAATTCTGGGTGTTAGCAAAGGCGCATCAGCCGATGAAATAAAAAAGGCTTACCGAAAGGTAGCCATGCAGTTTCATCCGGATAGAAACCCCGGCGACCACACCGCAGAAGAAAAATTTAAAGAAGCAGCAGAAGCTTATGAAATATTAAGCGATGCTGACAAACGTGCACAATATGACAGGTTTGGTCACAATGCGTTCGGACAAGGACGCGGTGGCGGCGGCTTCTCGGGTGGTATGAATATGGAAGATATTTTCAGCCAGTTTGGAGATATTTTTGGAGATGATATGTTCGGAAGTTTTTTCAGTGGTGGAAGCCATGGTAGAAGTTCAGGAAGAAGCAGAGGCGTTCGGGGTACGAACCTAAGAGTAAGAATAAAAGTGAATTTTGAAGAAATCGCCAAGGGAACGACCAAGACCATAAAAGTAAAAAAATATATAAAATGCGATACTTGTAACGGTTCCGGGGCAAAGGATAAAAACAGTTCGCAAACTTGCAGAACATGCGGTGGAAACGGACAGGTACGCAGGGTGCAAAATACGTTTCTTGGCCAGATGCAAACCGTAACTACCTGCCCCGATTGTAACGGAGAAGGAACTGTAATCACCAACAAATGCAATGTCTGTAAAGGCGAAGGAAGAGTGTATGGTGAGGAAATGGTAACGTTGGAAATACCGGCTGGCGTCCAGGAAGGAATGCAATTAAGCATGGGCGGCAAAGGAAATATGGGCGAACGCGGGGGCGGATCAGGAGACCTGATTATTTTAATTGAAGAAGAGGCACATCCTTTTCTGCATCGTGAAGGACTTAATGTAGCCTTTGATCTTTATATTTCATTCACGGATGCTGTTTTCGGAACACAAACCGAAGTGCCAACAATTGATGGCCGTGCAAAAATAAAAATACCTGTAGGCACGCAAAGCGGAAAAATTTTCAGATTAAAAGGCAAAGGATTTCCGGCAATCAACAGCCGTGAAAAGGGCGACCAGTTAATCCAGGTAAATGTTTGGACGCCACAGGCTGTTTCCGAGTCCGAGAAAATTACACTTGAAAGTTTACAGGACAGTGAAAATTTCAAACCCAAGCCGGATAAAAACGATAAGACATTCTGGGAAAAAATTAAAGAAACTTTTAGCTGATAAATACTAAAAATTAGAAATAGCAAAGATTTGTTTGTTTACTGGAGATCCAAGCAAATCTTTTTTATTATCGCATGGGTTGGAAATCTTTTTATTCATTAGTGTTTTCGCCGGCTCCTTCTATTCTTTTTCTTGTCATCGTAAATAGAATTGCATTTATCCAGCAATCCAATATATTCAGTTTCAAGAAAATTACTTTTATCCATCGAGTTAACTGCAATATTTTTAATAACACGCCATTCTATATTTTCAGGAAAGTATTTAGACTTTCTAAGTTTTAATCCAAACATAGCAACAGACGTTGCGAAATGCAGCTCCCTGTTAATCGAGTCGAGTGGAAAATAATTTTCAAGACATTGGTAATTCAGAATCTGCTCTTTCTCATTTTTTGGAACATAATAATGAACCGTAAAATCGGCGAGCAATGCGTTTAGCGTGGGTATTGAGTCGGTTTTTGTGGGAACTATTTCGAATATAACCGTATTCCCACTTGCAGAACCAATTTCTCCACCTTCTAATTCATAATCCTTTTGGTCTATTACACTTTTTTTATTATCGTAGCCTAACAACCTGTATTCTTTGACCACATCAGGATTGAATTTTGCATCGATATACACGTTGCTTGCTATAGAGTACATGGTTTGTGTAAACTCTGTTACCAATACTTTTTGAGCCTCTCTGATATCATCCAAATAAGCAAAATTACCATTACCTTTTTTAGCAAGTACTTCAATTTTTGAATCCTTGTAATTACCCATCCCTACACCAAGGCAGGTAAGATAAACACCAGACAATTTTTCTTTTGATATTAATTCTTCCAGATCTCGTTCACTTTTTTGCCCGATATTAAAATCGCCATCAGTGGCCAGGATAATACGATTATTGCCGCCCTTAATAAAGGTACTTTCCGCCAGTTTATATGCCATTCTGATAGCCGCTTCTCCAGGTGTGTCTCCACTGGCTGTTAATTCTTCTATCGATTTTGATATCTTTTGCTTTTCAGCACCACTTGTCGGTTGCAGCCAAACTCCAACCGAGCCGCCATATGTTACAATGGAAACCGTATCTATTACTCTTAAATTTTTAACCAATAATTGAAATGCTTCTTTCAAAAGAGGCAACCTGTTTGGTAAATCCATACTTCCGGATACATCAATAAGAAAAACCAAATTGGATGGAGGTACATGATCCAGGTTCAATTTTTTTCCTGACAGATTCAAATATAAAAGTCGATGGGCCTTTTCCCAGGGACAATCAGAGACCTGCGACTCTATTCTGAAAACATTATTATCTTCAGGTTCCTTATAATTAAAATTGAAATAATTCAGCATTTCATCTACTCTCACCGCGTCCGGTGGCACTTTTTCATTCTGGTTGATAAACCGGCGAACATTACTATAGGATGCCTTATCAATCCGCATCGAAAATTCAGTATTTGTTTTATCAGTAACTTTTACAAAATCATTTTCCGCGAGGCTGTTGTAGCTCTCATCCTGATAATATGAGATAGGAAACATATTTCCGGCACTTCCGGTAGTAAGCGATACGAGTTTTGCCTTGTATGTTTTTACGGTTGTCGGAACGGGCTCTAAAATGATATGCTGATATTCGGTGGTTTTGATCTTCAGACCTTCAGTGACATACCCGTCTAAGCTAAATACCAATGAATCTGTTAGATTAGAAGATGGAATTCCGAATCCTCCGGTTACCCCGCTTGCATACAGCGAACCGATAGAAGGCATATAAATCTTCACATTTTGCAGCGGTTGATTCTTCTCATCCTTTACATCGCCCCTGATATAATACTGTGCAGACGCATTGTTGATGCACAGTAAAGCAAATAATATGACAAAAATGTATTTCAAGAAAAATGATTTGGCATGGACATCTTCAGCAAATTCGTTTATTGGCAAGTATAAGAACAAATTAGTTAATAGGCAAAGTAAACTAAACCAATTGGTAGATTTCTTTTATGTTTCTTCCGAGCCCATCATAATCCAATCCATATCCCAATACAAATTTATTAGGAATGGTAAATCCAAGGTAATCTATTTTTATCGGGTGTACCATGGCGGCAGGCTTATGCAGTAACGATGCAATTTTCAAAGAAGCCGGATGCTGATGCTCTAATTGCGGCAGAAACTGCGACAAGGTTTTGCCCGTGTCAACAATATCCTCGACTATAATTACATCTCTTCCGTAAAGTTCTGCGTCAAGTCAAATAGCAGTAATTACTTTACCCGTAGATTTCACGCCCTTATAAGATGCTAATTTTATAAAACAAATTTCCGCTTCAACATTTATTTTTTTAAACAGGTCTGCAGCAAAAATAAAAGCGCCATTAAGAATGGCGATAAATAATGGTTTTTTTCCCTCATAATCTTTGTTTATTTCTGCCGCTACTCTCTTTATTTGCTCTTCTATTTCGTGCTCGGTAATGTATGGAACAAATTCCTTATCGTGTACTTTTATATTAGCCATAATTTATTTTGAGCTTTCAATTTTCGGGGTTGAGCCCTTAGCACTTTGTATCGGTCCTTCCCCGTTAACTGGCTTTAAGAATATTTTTGTTCCTACTGCAATAAAGTCGCCAGATGAAAGATGATTATAATCACAGAGACTTTGTAACAGAATTCCATTTTTTTGCGCAATGTCGTGCATGGATTCATTTGCCTGCGCGATGCAGAACTCATCTTTACCTTCTTTTTTCTTTTTCTCTAAAAAAATAAACTGATTCCGCGTAAGCAATCCATCCTTATTCAATTCATTTATAGATAATAATTTTTCCAGGCCGATATGAGACTGTGTGGCTATCGCCAATAATGAAGTACCCTTTGGGACTAACAAAACTTTGAGTCCATTGATAGTAAGATTAATGGGTGCAGTAAGACTTGAATCAGCAAACAATGTGGACAAACTATCTTCAGGATCTATTTGATTTTTTTCCGCAACAAACTGCGGAACCTCATTCAAACCATCCAAGGTATATTGTTCCAGGTTATATTTTTCAATACTTTTAATTAGAATTTCCGGATAGCTGGGGTTTGTCGCGTAACCTGCTTTTCGAAGACCATAAGCCCAATCCTTATAATCAGTAGGGTTAAGTTGAAATAAAGATGAATACCGAGCGCTGCCTCGTAAAAAATCAGAATGATCACGATAAGAATCATCAGCGGTTTTATATTTTCTAAAGCATTCACCGGGTTTATCGTCATCATGACTTACTGTTTCAGCAGTCCAGGTGCTTTTGCATTTAATTCCGAAATGGTTATTCGATTCTTTTACAAGATCGCTATTGCCACTCTGGGATTCCAATAATCCCTGCGCAAGTGTAATAGCAGCCGGTACGCCCATCCTTTTCATTTCACTGATAGCGATATCTTTATATTCCTCAATATATTGTTGAGGAGTGATAGTTTGTGCAGCAGATTGTAAAAAACAAACTATCGAACAACATAAAATGATGATTGCTTTATTCATCAGAAAAAAATATTTTAATTCAGAATGTAGAAATTTATTTTTTTATGATCATCATCAAACCATCTCTCACAGTCATTATTACCTGTTGCACTCTTATGTCTTTCGCCACGTGTTCATTAAAACTATTAATAGCTTTTGCATTTTTACCCTTAATCTTCTCTTCCAACACTTCTCCATGAAAAAGGACATTATCTGCGAGGATAACGCCTCCTTTTCTTAAACGCGGCAAGGTCAATTCGTAATAATTTGTATAATTCGTCTTATCAGCGTCAATGAAAATCAAATCCCATTCCGGCTTTAGTTCCGGAATTATTTCTAACGCATTTCCCCGGTGTAAAATTATCTGTTCGTTGTGTGAAGATTTTGCAAAATAATTTTGAGCGATTGTGGCATCTTCTTCTCTTAATTCGATAGTATGCAAATAGCCACCTGCCTGTAATCCCTTCGCAAGGCACAAAGCACTATAACCCATAAAGGTTCCTATTTCCAGGATATTCTTTGGCCTTATTATTTTACTAAACATTTCAAGCATTTTACCCTGCAAAGGACCACTCAGCATGTCGGAGTGCTCATGATTATGTAATGTAAAGTGTTCTATCTCCTGCAACAACTTATCTGTTGGTTCAGAAAAAGTAGTTGCGTATTCTGTGGCGTGCTCGTTTATTATTTCAGGCATAAGATAAATTTAGTTCTTCAGTAGTTTTCTTTTTTGAAAAAATCCACAATCCTATAAAGGTAAGAAGCCCATTTACAATTATCAACTCTTCGGCAAAAACATAGCCACCGAATAAAACAGTGGAATATTTATCAATAAAGAAACAAAGTATGGGCGCAAGGATAACTATAATGGGCGTAAGTTTATCCATTACTTGCCTTCTTCTGGCAAATATCGAAAATGCAAACAGGCCAATCAACGGGCCATAGGTGAAGGTGGCTACCTTAAAAATAGCGGTTACAACAGATGCGTCATTTACCGCATTAAATAATAAGACCACCAATAGTATGATGATTGAAAAAGCGATATGTACATAAGTTCTTTGTCGAACCATGTCTTTCTCCAGTTCAGTTTTTCGCTTATCAAAATTTAAAAAATCAACACAGAAAGATGTGGTTAATGCAGTAAGCCCCGAATCGGTGGTAGCAAAGGTTGCAGCGGTAAGCCCGAGCATAAAGACCACCGCCGGAACGCCTTTAAAATGATTTAATGCGATCTCGGGAAAAAGATAATCCGTTCTTGGCAAATGTGTATCCGCATCCAAAGGAATAGCAATTCCTTCGCGGTTGGCGTAGATATATAACAGTGCACCTACGCTTAGAAAAAACAAATTAATGATCACAAAAACAAAAGTAAAGCTGAGCATATTTTTCTGTGCTTCTTTGATGTTTTTGCAGCTCAGATTTTTTTGCATCAGATCCTGATCCAGCCCAAACATACCAATGGTAACAAAAATGCCTCCGAGAAATTGTTTGGAAAAATGAAATTTATTGGAAACGAAATTATCTGTAAAAAATATTTTAGAATAACTGCTGTCTTTTACAGTGTGAAATGCCTCGCTGATGTTCATATTGAGACTACTGCAAATAAAATAGATGGAAAGAATTACGGAAGCGACCAGGAAAACAGTTTGCAATGTATCGGTAATAATAATTGTTTTCAATCCGCCCCTAAAAGTATATCCCCATATCAGTAGCAAACAAATAACAATAGTTAGCCAAAAAGGAACTCCCATTTCATCAAAAATAAAACGCTGTAAAACAATTGCTACAAGATAGAGCCTAAATGCAGAACCAATAACTCTTGAAATTAAGAATATGGCCGCTGCCGTCTTATGGCTTACCTTTCCGAGTGTTCTTTCTATTACTTCATAAATAGAAATCAGATGCATCTTATAATATAATGGCAGCAAAATACCGGCTACTAAAAAATATCCAACGGCGTTCCCCAATACAAACTGAAAATATCGAAACTGAGAACCGGCGAGGTTTCCCACTTCGCCAGGCACAGAAATAAAAGTAACACCGCTCAATGCCGTACCGATCATTCCAAAGGCAACCAAATACCATTTAGAAGACCGGTTGGCAATAAAAAAAGTAGCATTATCCGTTGATTTCCGGGAAGTGAGATAAGAGACAACAATCAGAACCAGGAAATAGCCGATAATAAAAGAAAGCAGTACAGCAGGAGACATAATTTTGATTTGGAAATATTAAAATTGAAAATTAGGATTTCTATTTTTTAAATTTGATTTTTTTTCAAGATAAATAAAAATATGGCAATTTCATTTCTTACTGTTTTTTGCGGGTCTAAAAGTGGTAGCAATCCGTTATTTTGTAAACACGCGATTCAAACCGGACATCTGTTGGCAGAAAATAATATTACCCTCATTTATGGCGGCGGCAACAAAGGAATCATGGGCGCCCTGGCCAATGGAGTGTTAGAAAAAGGGGGTAAGGTAATTGGCATTATGCCCGGCTTCCTGGCAGTGGCTGAGAACAGGCATAACGGGCTTACAGAGATGATAGAGGTATCGGACATGCATATACGAAAAAGAATGCTTTATGAAAAATGCGATGCTGCGTTGATACTTCCGGGAGGATTCGGCACTATGGACGAACTTTTTGAAATGCTTACCTGGAATCAATTGAATATTCATAATAAAAAAATATTTATAATGAATACTTCAGGATTTTATGATAACCTCATTTTATTTTTGAAAACAGTAGAAAAGAATGGTTTCTTAATTTCAAAAGTAATGGACAGCATAACGATTATAACTTCGCCGGAGGAATTGTTGACCTCCATCGCCTAATAGCTATCCAGAAAGGTTTTAAGAAACTTTTGCAGTAAACAAAGTTTTATTGAAAATTTCTAATCGAAGGAAAGGAACAAATGAATTGATGTCTTTTGAAGGTTCTGAGAAACACGTATAGTAAACAAACATTTATCAAAGATTTCTAATCAAAAATATAAAGAAATGAAACGAATTGTTTTTATCACCGGAGCTACTTCAGGCATAGGAAGGGCATGCGCAGAAAAATTTGCTGCAAATGGCGATCATCTCATTATCAATGGACGAAGAAAAGAAAGATTGGAAGAATTAAAAAACCAGTTAGCAGAAAAATACAAGGTTGACATTTTATGCGCACCTTTTGATGTTCAAAATAAGAATGAAGTTTTTGAATCCATCAACCAGTTTCCAGAGAAATGGAAATCACCCGATATACTGATAAACAGCGCAGGCCTGGCATTGGGCCGTGATACATTTGATGAAGCAGATATTACAGATTGGGAAATAATGATAAACACCAATATGAAAGGTTTGCTGTATGTAAGCAAAACAGTACTTCCTTCTATGATAAAAAGAAATAGCGGCCACATTATCAATCTTGGATCTACAGCGGGCAATGAAGTGTATGAAAGAGGAAATATTTATTGCGCTACGAAAAGTGCGGTGGAAGCCATCAGCAGTGCGATGCGCATTGACCTGCTTGCGCATCACATTAAAGTAACCAATATAAAACCCGGCGCTGTCGAAACAGAATTCTCTTTGGTAAGATTTAAAGGAGATGAAGAAAAAGCAGGTAAAGTTTACGAAGGCCTTGTTCCGCTGACACCGGAAGATGTAGCAGATACCATTTTTTATTGTGCTTCACTTCCGCCAAATGTTTGCATTAATGACCTGACGATGACGTGTACTGCGCAGGCTAATAGTATTTATTCTTACAGAGAATGATGAATAGAATGCTGACAGTAAACAAATAAAAAAACCGGTTTTTTGTTTATTTACTGGCTCGATAAAAAAAGAAAACCAACCCATAAGGGTTGGAGTTCTTGCTTGATTATGAGAGAAAGATTTAATTCTCCATTTACGAAAAAACTTTATTTCTGCGCCCACCACAATGGAGTTAATACTGCATCTTCTCCGCCGAGGGCGTCAACTGCCTGCTTGTAACCGTTCACGTTACTATTTTGTAATCCTGAAGGATACTTCAAACGTTGAGGAAAAAACTGCTGGTTGCTGGTCATGTAAGTTGAAGCTGTCAATGCGGGTAACGTTGTTATTGGTTGTTCAAGAACTACGTTTTCCCAAAATGGCAATCCCAGTCTTCTGTGATCGTTCCAGGTTTCCAAAGGTAACCACGGCGTCTGCGCTATGAATTTTTGAGTAATAATTTTTGTAAGTTGATCATTTCTCACGGTTCCGTTTTTATAAAGATTATTAACGGGATATTTGATTGAAACGGTGCCTGCCGTGCCCGTCATACCATCTACAAAACTCATCATATGGCTATCACCAGGTTCAACTGTATTATCCCAGTTAACGGAAGTACCATCATTGTTGTAATCATTAGAAGTAAGATAGGTTCCCATCGGCACACCCCAATATTCAAAACTTTTTGTAATCCCTGTTTGATACGCAGTCTTTGCATCCACAGGACTTGTCCATCCTCTCACCGCACCTTCTGCCAATAAGAAATAGGTTTCCCAAGGTGCAAAAAATACTCTCTTGGCTGTCTGGCCTCTGAATTTTTGTTGTAGACTTGGAACAAAACCGTTGGTAGCTCCAATATTAAGTATGGAATTTTTTGAGTTTACAACACCAGTTGTCCACTGCCCATCAGGTATAGGATTCCACGTCCATGTAGCATCTACAGTTTTCACTACATTATTACTGGCATCGCGCAATTTTGCTCCTGTAGTGATGTTATTAACAGCGCCACATGTTCCATTTGGAAAAGTAGTGCTGCTGGTATTTCCGGGGATATAAAACATTTGATACGCCCGTGGATCAATTGTATTAGGCAATCCATCAAAGAAATATCCGGTAACAGGATTGTTGGTCATCGTACCAAATTGAAAAGGAAAAT
>JAHEZA010000464.1 GCA_023251335.1 Chitinophagaceae bacterium
CCTTACCTTTCTGTGGAATAGTAGCTTTCACTTTTTAAAAGTGCTACAGTAAATAAACAAAATAGCGATATTCTTAACAGTCAAAAAAATGCAGATGAAGTAAATTTGCAACTTCGATGTAAAAACTTCGTTAGAAGAAAAATTAAGTTTTGCAGGCAATAATTAATAATAAACATGGACTTTAAAACAAGTGAAATAACCCGACAGGTAGCCCAAACCGCCCGGGAATTCGCTAATCAATTTATAAAACCTGACATGATGGTTTGGGATGAAACACAGGAGTTCCCTCTTCATATTTTTAAAGAAATGGGTAAGCTGGGTTTGATGGGTGTTTTAGTTCCGGAAAAATATGGCGGTAGCGGTATGGGCTATTTTGAATACAGCGCCGTAATACAGGAAATTTCAAAAATATGTGGTTCAATCGGGTTAAGCATAGCTGCACATAATTCATTGTGTACGGGCCATATTCTTGCTTTCGGAAACGAAGATCAAAAAATGGAGTTTCTGCCAAAACTGGCAAGCGCTGAATATATTGGAGCGTTGGGCCTGACTGAGGCGAACACAGGAAGCGACGCAGGCAACATGCAATGCACCGCTGAAAAAGATGGTGATGAATGGATCATAAACGGAACAAAAAACTGGATTACGCATGGTAAAACCGGCGATGTGACGGTGGTGATTTGCAGAACGGGAAAGCCACATACCAGGAATAATTCTACTTCATTTATAGTGCCTCGCACCACTAAAGGATTTAAGGGTGGAAAAAAGGAAAACAAGCTCGGAATGCGTGCAAGTGAAACCGCCGAAATGATATTTGATCATTGCAGAGTGCCGGATACTGCACGAATGGGAGGGGTCGGCGATGGTTTTAAACAAGCAATGAAGGTGCTCGATGGCGGGCGCATCTCAATAGCTGCGCTGGGCTTAGGAATTGCAAAAGGCGCTTACGAAGCTTCTATCAAATACGCAAAAGAAAGACACCAGTTTGGCAAGCCAATTGCCGATTTCCAGGCAATTTCCTTTAAGCTGGCGGATATGGCGACAGAGATAATGGCAGCAGAATTATTGATAGACCAGGCTTGCGATCTGAAAACGCGGGGAGAAAATGTAACCAAAGAAGCCGCAATGGCTAAGTATTATTCTAGCGAAATAGCGGTGAAAGTAGCGACTGACGCGGTACAGATTTTTGGAGGCTATGGTTATACAAAAGACTACCCTGTTGAAAAATTCTACAGAGACAGTAAACTATGTACCATCGGTGAAGGCACCAGCGAAATACAAAAGATAGTAATAGCGCGCGAGAGTTTGCAATAATGAAAAAAGCCAGGAAAATGACCACGGTTCTTTTTCAAAAAAATGTCAGACAGTTTTGTTTTCTCCGAAAATTCCTCCTAATTTTTCCTTCGCAAATTCTTCAATTTTTTCTCCGGTAGCTCCGGGAATAAAATCAGAAATTTTATCGAGAATGTCTTCGCTTCCTTTTGATGGATTGGCTGTTGTTGCCTGCACATCAGCGGGAGTAGTGCCTGAAGCAGGTGTAGTTCCGGATTGGAAAAGATTATCTATTGCGCCTGCTACCATAGGAAATTTTTCTTTGATATAGCCGACTATTGTATTTAAAATACTTTGAGATTGCTCTGCTGAAAGTCCGTGAGTACTTTGTAGTTTTTGAATTAATTCTTCCATGATTAAATTATTTAAAAGGTGAATGAAACGGATAGCCACAAAGTAAATCATTTATCCTTTACCGCTATAAAAACTTAATTTTTATTGGCCATACATGCAGGATTTTATGGATACTTATGAGACTATCACTAATTTCGCGGCTTTATTTAACCGATTAAACCCGACACATGAAAACGAAATTCTCCCGTGCCATTATTTCCTCTGTTGTTATTATTTCTTTGCTTGCAATTTCTCATCTTTCCTATGCGCAGGATGAGACAGTAAAGGGGCTTCAATCCGATGCCAGTAAGACGATCGATAAGAAAGGTAAGATAGACTCTTCAAAAATCTGGAACACCGGTGGCTTGTTTAATTTGAACATCGGCCAGGGAACCCAGAGTAACTGGGCTGCCGGTGGGGATGATTTTTCCTTCTCCGTTAATAGCTATCTTGGCTTATATGGATTTTATAAAAAAGGAAGATATAGCTGGGATAATACGCTTGAACTGAATTATGGACTGATAAACACAACTAGTGTTGGTACAAGGAAAAATGATGACAGAATTGATTTGTTATCTAAAGGCGGTTACGGACTTACAAAAAATTTAAGTTTGAGCGGCCTGTTTAATTTCCACAGCCAATTTGCCAAGGGATATAATTATGAAAAGGACGGATCTAAAACGCTTTTGTCCGATTTTCTTTCGCCTGCCTATATATTACTTGGCCTGGGGTTAGATTATAAACCTGTAGAAGGACTGTCAATCTATGTTTCTCCAATTACAGCAAGATGGACAATTGTTAATAACGATACGTTGTCGGCACATGGCGATTATGGCGTTGACTCCGGACAAAAAGTGAGAACTGAAATAGGTGCCTTTGCCAGTATAAATTATTTGAAAAAAATAACAAAAACCATTCTTTATAAGGGAAGGCTGGATCTCTTTTCTAACTATGCGCACAATCCGCAAAATGTAGATTTAACGATGACCAATATGTTTCAGGCGGAAATTTCGAAAGTGTTCAGTGTAAATCTGAATATTAATTTAATTTACGATGACGATGTAAAGCAATTTGGTCCTAACGGTGATTCGCCTGCGTTGCAGTTTCAATCTGTCTTAGGTATAGGCCTGGCTGTGAAGTTGTAATGCCTTCTCATTATTTCAACGAAAGATTCAAATTCTAGATTTTATCTTACTCTACGCTGTAGAACTTCTATGTATTCTACAGGTATTTTTGTTTATTTTTCAGGGCCGGTAAACGCCTTTCACTCATGCGTTGCAGTTATCAAAGAAATCTTACCTGCAAACCTGTTTGTCAAGAAGGGATATTACTTCAGAAGCTTTTTCAAATATATTATTTAGGTGGTGAACGCCGGATGGCGGTGCATATAGATTGATTTCTATTTCATCCAAAAGAGAAGAGAGCATTAGCGTAGTGCCAAGGCTGACATTGCATCTA
>JAHEZA010000465.1 GCA_023251335.1 Chitinophagaceae bacterium
ACAGTTGTATTTTATATGGCGGTAGCGCCCCAGTTGGTTCCTGAAATTGTGAAGCATATTGGTAAAATGAAACTTTGCAAAGACACCAAATGTGCGCGCATTGTTATAGAAAAGCCCTTCGGCCACGACCTGAAAAGCGCGGTAGAGATGAACCAGATGCTCGGAAAATATTTTGACGAAGAACAGATATATCGCATTGATCATTATCTCGGGAAAGAAACCGTACAAAATATCCTTGCCATGCGTTTTGCGAACTCAATGTTTGAGCCGCTATGGAATCGCCGATATATAGATCATGTACAAATTACGGCTGCCGAAACGGTTGGTGTAGAAGGGCGCGGCGGGTATTATGAATCCTCCGGCGCCTTAAGGGATATGATACAAAACCATATTTTACAATTACTTTGTATGATCGCGATGGAAGCACCTGTTTCATTCGATGCCAATGAAATCAGAAATAAAAAGGTAGATGTATTAAACGCGATAAGAAGAATACCCAAGGATGAAGTGCAGGATTATGCAGCGCGCGGGCAATATGGCGAAGGCTGGATGCAGGGAGAAAAAGTGCCTGGGTACAAGGAGGAAAATGGAACAGCCCCGGATTCAAATACAGAAACGTTTGCTGCCGTAAAATTTTTTATTGACAACTGGCGATGGGAAGGCGTTCCTTTCTATGTCCGTACCGGAAAACGTCTTCACGAAAAATCAACTGAGTTAACGATTCAATTCAAACCCGCTCCTGACTTTGCTTTCCCGAAAGAAGCTACCGAAACCTGGCGTCCCAATCGTATGTCAATAGGCATATCGCCGGAGATGGATATTTGTCTCACGTTTCAGGCAAAAAGGCCCGGGCAGGCCATGATCCTCAATCCGGTGGATATGGTATTCAGTTATGAAGATGCTTATAAAGGCGAAGAGCCTGAGGCTTATGAAACACTTTTGTATGACGTAATGGATGGCGATGCTACGCTGTTTATGCGCGCCGACCAGGTAGAGGCAGCATGGAAAGTAGTAATGCCAATACTGGAAGTTTGGTCGGCGCGCAAACCGTTGAATTTTCCGAATTATTCACCAAACTCGTGGGGGCCGGAAGATGCCGAGGCGCTTATAGCAAGAGATGGCCACAACTGGATTTCAATGCCTGCCAAAGCTAAACCTTCCATAAAAGAAAGTGGAAAATCGAAAAGTAAAAAAACCGAAAAATGAGTTGATATGAAACTACATATTTTTGAAAACAAAGAAATGTTGAGCGATAATCTTGCTCAATGGATTTGTGACTTAATAGCAAACACTTTAAAAAACCAGGAGTTTTTTTCGCTGGTACTTTCCGGTGGAGAAACTCCAAAATTGCTTTATCAAAAGTTAGCTTCTGAGAAATACAAAAGCCAGATCAACTGGCACCGTATCAATATATTTTGGGGCGATGAAAGGGTGGTTCCTTATGATGATGATCGCAATAATGCAAGAATGGCTTTTGAAATTTTATTAGATCAGACAGATATTCCTGCTATCCAGGTTCACAAAATGCGTACCGACATTGAAACCAATTTTGCGGTAGAAGAATATAATAAACTTCTGCATACTTTTTTTGGTAACACTCCCTCTACCTTTGACCTGGTGCTACTTGGGATGGGAGATGACGGACACACCCTCTCTCTTTTTCCCGGCTCGCCCCTTATTGATGAAAATGTTCATTGGGTAAATTCTGTCTATAATGAAAAACAGGAAATGTACCGGATCACTTTAATGCCACTCATTGTAAATAAATCAGTCAATATTGCTTTTATGGTAGATGGCCCTAACAAGGCAAAAGTACTTCAGGAGGTGTTGGAGGGAGATTATGTGCCCGAAAAATTACCGTCACAATTGATACAACCAATTACCGGAGAGTTGCATTGGTTTTTGGATGAAGATGCAGCAAAGAATTTGAAAAGTCATTAGCCGAACAAAGGATCGGCAAGTAAATTATTAGAAACAAAGAAGCCTTCGCAATCAACGCAAAGGCTTTTTAAGCTGTAGGGGAAGGGTTCGAACCTTCACGAGGCAGTTAGCGGTAGCACAAAGTTCAGTGGTCGACCCTGGTCGTTTCAATATTGCTATCAAAACGGCTCTATGCTATGTTTATCCTGTGATCCTCACCCCCGAGACAAGAGGGCATGTCTGCCAAAAATTTCATCACCCCACAATATTTAAGAACTAATCTGATGCAAATCTAAAAAGAACGGCTTTAATAAAAAAGTATTTCAATAAAAAAATTAAAAATTTAGAGAATATTCAAAAATTTTAGTACTATTGTAAACATTATCTAAAAACAATTTGATTATGACGACCAAGCTTAATATCGATAAACTGGACCTTAATATTATCCAGGAGATGCTGGATAATGCAGAAACCCCTTATGCTGAGCTGGGCAAAAAACTTTTTGTCAGCGGTGGAACAATCCATGTCAGGATAAAAAAATTAGAAGAACTCGGTATCATCAAAGGTAAAAAACTAAAAGTAAACCTTCCGAGGCTCGGATATGACATCACAGCCTTTGTAGGTATTTTTCTTGAAAAAAGTTCGCTTTATGATGAAGTTGCGAAAGAACTGGAAAAAATTCCTGAAATAATCAGGCTTAACTATACTACCGGTAATTATAGTATGTACATTGAAGTGGTTTGCAAAGACATTAATCAATTACGTTTAGTGCTCCACGACGGGCTGCAAAAAATAAAAGGTATAGAACGTACTGAAACATTAATCTCGCTCCAGGAAAGCTTTAACAGGAGCGTCAAGGTAAGCGACCCCGAAGCTTGATTGCATGTACGAAGAAGTAAATCAACAAAAAAGACTGATTTCTATTTTCATAAAATGAGCCATCCCCATAAAGAAGAAAATTTTTTACAGATAAGATTCAAAACAAATTGAAATAACAAACTCCGTCTATTTCAGATCAAATAATTTTTCGGCTTCCAGCCAGTTATTCATTCTTTCATATTTGGTTTCATTCATATTGTGAGCGGCTGAAAACATGATGGACCTTCCCTGGAAAACCGATAAATTGAAATCGTGATCATCAATCAATACATCGCCTTTCAGCACACTTTTATCTCCACAAAATATTCTG
>JAHEZA010000466.1 GCA_023251335.1 Chitinophagaceae bacterium
GGCTAATAAAGAGATGGTAACTTAGAGTAAAGCAACAAATATTGCAGATTTTTATTTTAAGGAAACAGTTATTGTAGAGGACGCCAGCAAAAGCAGCGTTTACTGAAAAACGAAAACTAACGGCTATAGACAAACGAAAAACGAACATTATACGCCGGAAGCCAAATTGAATAACACACCCCACCCGGTACAAGCGTCCCATCCGGTGCCCGCAACGTAGCCCGTTTCGGTTTTGGTTGTTTTATTATTCCCTATGGTGATATCCCTGCACAAACCTGGATTAGCATAGATTTGAGGATGTATAAAGCCAACAGGTTTTTTATACTTTTCATTGAATAGTGCTACCAAACCGGCCATCAAAGGGGCTACGGCGCTGGTACCACCAATAACAAGTTGTTCACCATCCACCAATACATTATAGCCTGTGTTGGGATCGGCATCGGCAGCCACATCCGGCAAACCGCGCCCCTTAAATTTGGTATCAATTTCCAGGGGCACTTCGGCTTTTGCCTGGTAATCTGCTAAAGGAAAGTAAGAACTGACGCCACCGCCGGAAGCAGAATCAGTAGAATCATTCCAAACCGTTTCCGATGAAATTTTATCTTTGTTCACTTGCAGCGAAGTGCCGCCGCACGCCAGCGCATAAGGGCTGGAAGACGGAAAATCAACATGCACTTTACCATCAGTTTCCCCATCCCGTGAACCACTGTCGCCGGAAGCTACACAAATAGTCACACCCAATGCTGCTGCGGTTTCAAAAGCTTCGTTGAAATTATCCAAAGCCTGCGTGGTCCAATTTACTTCCGCAGCTCCCCAACTAATGGAAATAACCGACGGCTTATTATTGGTATCGTGAACAGCCGTAGTAATGGCATCTAAAAATCCTTTGTCGGAATTAGGAGCAAAATAAACGGCAATGATAGCCTGGTGGGCAATAGCCCCGGCTACCTCTATATCAAGCATTACTTCACCATCAGCGCTATCCGCCGTAGAAGGATCATTCCGGGCCCCATCAATGGATATGGCCTTTACTGTAGGTGCAGCTATCTTGAGGCTTTTAAAATAATTGGTGATATCCTCCTGGCGAAAGCCACCGCCCAGTTCGATAATTCCTATGCATTCCCCTTTCCCTGTAACCTTGGTGGGAAAGCCATAAAATTTAGCCAATTGGTTTGGATAAAATGATTGCGGCGATGCGGCATGAGAAACTATTTTACCGTTTTTTTTTGCTACCTGGAACATAGGCCTGGCAATAGGGCGGTTATCTAACCCAAAAACTCCTGTAATAATACTTGAAAGGCTTTCAGGTACCTGCACTTCAGCAGCCAGCATCCTGAAACTATTTATTTTCTGAAGCGAAGTATTGAATGCAGCTTCGCAATCACTAAGCGTGCCTTTTAAAATAATTGTTCTTCGCGGCAAACTTACCTCCACGGTGCTCAGTCCGTGCTCATGAGCAAAAGCCTCCACCAGATCGGCATCCTCTTTGGAAGCAGCATAGCTTTCCTGGTAAATTTTACGCGACATCACTGCACCCTTTTTTACACTGGCCGGCAGTTGTTTTTTACGCCTGAGTCTTACGGTAATTTCTATAATTTCTCCGGGATCCAGAGTACTTATTTTGGCATTTTTTTTTACGGGTATAGGGATAAAACTTCCATTTATTTTGTGGTCGGATTTTTCTGGCATCTCGGGGAGATTTTGTATTCTTTCCGCAAAACTAATGCCATTAACAGGATGATTGTATTAACTTTTTTTTGTTAAAACAAGAAACACTATGTAAAAAATGCGCCGCCGGGAAGTGTATCAATCCGAACACCAACTGTATCAAAATCGTACAGTCGCATTTTTTTATAAATCCTAACGCATTGAATATTAGTGGTTAAATATGTGGCTTAATTTTCTATGTAGATAAGGAAGTAAAAGGTGAATAGCGGTCTGCGCCGAAGGTCAGACTGCGGTTTCAAGTCATTATGAAATCACTTAAATCAAAAAATCAAAGTTCAGACCATGATAAAAAATTATTTCAAAATCGCCTGGCGTAACCTGATGAAATATAAATTCATCTCGTTCATAAATTTATTTGGACTAACGGTAGGGCTTACCTGCTGTTTGCTGATTACTACTTACGTTTTGAATGAATTAAGCTACGATCGTTATAATAAAAATGCAGCCAACATCTATCGTGTTACCAGGAGTTTTAATAACGCAGAAGGCGTTGTTTCTTTGAATTTAAGTACCGTCTCTCCGCCATTCGGATATTATTTCCCAACGGATTTTCCGGAGATAAAAAAAATGACGCGACTCCTTAATAGCGGCACGATCGCTTTTAAATATAAAGACAAACTTATCGCCGAGCCCGATGTATATTTTGCTGATGACAATTTATTTGACATGTTTACTTTGAAGGTTTTAAAAGGAAACTCCAAAACAGCATTGGAAGAACCTTTTAGCATCATGATGAGTGAAGATGTCGCCAAAAAATATTTTGGTAATGAAGATCCGATGAATAAAGTGATACGGGCGGGCAACCAGTTTGATGTAAAAGTAACGGGTATTTACAAAGGCTTTCCGGAAAATTCTTTTATGCATCCGGGAGTATTAATTTCTTTCAACACTCTAAAAGATTCAGCAGTTTATGGAGCAGAAAACCTTCGAACAAACTGGGGTAACAACTCTTTTTTTACATTTCTTGAACTTCCCAATCATTATGATCCGAACAAAATGATTGCACGATTCCCTGCATTTCTTGACAAGAGAATGGCCGGACAATACGGACCCAATCAACCATCTAAATTTACCAAACTGGGCTTGCAAAAACTAACGGATATTCATTTGTACTCACATACCGATTATGAAGCGGAACCTAACGGAGATATAAACAGGGTTTATATTTTTTCGGCGATTGCTTTATTTATTTTATTAATTGCCTGTATCAACTATATGAACCTGGCCAGCGCCAGGAGTGCATTACGTGCAAAAGAAATCGGCATACGAAAGGTAATAGGCGCAAGAAAAAAAGAATTAATTTTTCAATTTCTCAGCGAATCAGTACTCATAGCTTGGACAGCGATTTTAATTGCTTTCCTGCTTTTATATTTTACATTGC
>JAHEZA010000467.1 GCA_023251335.1 Chitinophagaceae bacterium
TTCTTTCCAGGAGATTGTAATTAACCTCATCCCCTGTTTTATTAATAATTGCTGCTATGCCACACATGTATTATTTTATTAGTCTGAGCTCTGATTGTTATACTTGATTTTATTGCATTGAATTTATAACGACGTACCACGTCCTAGATTGCCGATTCAATAACTATTTTTGGGTCGTTTAAATTTCCCATATCCGGGATTATTGGATTCCTTATAAACATCATGTAAAGCAATTGAGTTGAAAGAATTCCGGCAATCGCCATTTGATCAACCTCAGAAACATTTTTTTGTTGATTTATTTTTTTGATGAGGGTTGTTACTTTGGTTGGATTAAATAGGCCATAGGATTGGAGGCATGTGAAAGAAAACATTTCCGAAATATAAGCAGGTTGTTTAGTGCTAAAAAAAGTGCTTGCTATTGGTGCACGATATGGTTGTTTTGATCTTTTTGTAATAGAGGAAGGTATTTTACCAATACTCATCTTTTTCAACAGGAATTTTTCCTGGAGGCAGTTCAATTTGAAATTATCCGGAAGTTGATTACAAAATTCAATAACTCTATAATCTAAAAAAGGATACCGCGTCTCAACGGAATTTGCCATCGCCACTCTGTCGCCCTGGGAAGAAAGAAGATATCCGGACATAAAAATAGTAGATTCAAGAAATTGAGATCTTGCTAGTTCACCCCAACTCATAAAATTTTCCGGCAGTTGCGGATAAAGAGTAGTACCTGAATTTTGCTTGTTAATGTTATTGATGATATCATCTGAAAAGAAATTTTTAATGCGTGATGTATTATGCCAGCGAAGCAAATGCGAATAAAAAGGATTGCCAGTGTCCGTAAGTTTGTATCCAAAAAACATTTTGGATGCGATACTGTTAGAATCCTTTAACATAGGTAAATAGGGGTATAATCTGGATAATAACTTATGCCTGATTTTGGAATTGGGTTCCTTAGCCCAAAAATGCCGGATCTTTGATTCCTTAAAAATATCATAACCTGCTAAAAATTCATCAGCGCCTTCCCCGGTGATAACAACCTTTATATTTCTTTCGCGAACTTTCTTCGAAAGCATGAGCATCGGAGTTGGCGATGTTCTTAAAACAGGAAATTCCGTATGCCAGATGGTGTTTAAAAATTGTTCTGCTATCTCATCAGAGGTACATTCAAAAGCGGTATGATTGGTATTGAAATATTTGACAGCTTCCTGCTGGTAAGATGTCTCATCAAATTCTCTTTCCTTAAAACCAATCGAAAACGTATTAAGGATTTCCGGATTAATTTCCTTGATTAGAGAAGTAGTAACGCTGGAATCCAGGCCGCCACTGAGATACGCTGCTACCGGTACATCTGCCCGTAGCCTGATTCGTACTGCATCTTTTAGCAGATCATTAAATTCTTCTGTTGAATTGGATAAACTGGACGTATAATTATTTTGTTTGACTGGGAAATCAACGCTCCAGTATTTGTAAATTTCGATTTTTTGTTCATTTACTGTCATGCAATGTCCCGGTGGCAACTCATATACATTTTCAAAAGGCGTATTTGGAGAAAGAGTAGTCCAATAGGTAAATACCTGTGCCAGACTTTCTATAGAAATCGTTCTATCAATTCCGCCCAAGGTAAAAAGTCCTTTTATCTCCGAACAGAAGGCGAAAGAATTATGCTGGTTCCAATAAAACAGAGGACGGATACCAACCCGATCTCGCGCAAGGAAAAACTCGTTATTCTTTTTATCCCAAATGCAGAAAGAAAATTGGCCGTTCAACTGATGCAGACATTTAGCGCCATACATCGCATATAATTGTACCACTACTTCTGTATCACATTGGGTTTTAAGCCGGATACCTTTTTTTTCAATGTCGGTTCTTAATTCTTTATAATTGAATATTTCGCCATTATAAACAATCCAATAATTTTCGGATTCGTCCGAAATGGGCTGCTGGCCTGCTTGAATATCTATGATACTTAATCTTACACTTCCCATTCCTATGTTATTCCCCAGGTACATCCCACTTTCATCAGGCCCTCGGTGACGAATTACCGAAAGCATTTTTCTGATACTAAGTTCCATTGAAGGTTCCGTAGGAGAATTGTAGTTAAAAATTCCGGCAATGCCACACATGTGATAGAACTTAATTTAGTTTGCTTTCTACAAAGCTGGCCATAGCATTTATGGATTCGAAATTGTCTTCCAGCAATTCTGAGTCTTTTGCTTTTATTTTGAAAGTCTCTTCAATGAAATTGATAAGCATTATAAATCCAATTGAATCTAAAACGCCTTCCGCGAAAATCAATGATTCATCTTTTACCTGATCTGGGTTTGCATAGCTTGTTTCTATGACGTATTGCCTGATTTTGTTTTTGATTTCAGTTACTGTTTCCATTAAGTGAGTTATTTTTTTGAGGGCGTGAACCGGGTTTCATTTAAAAACGGAATTTTCACAAAGTAATTTTTTGAAAAACCCCATTTGCGATATAATTATTTTTTAAAGTAATTCGGATTTTGAGTAGGAACAAATACATTTACAGGGTTATAAAATATTTATCGTTCGTATGTATTATTGGTGCCTGTTTTTTATTGTTTGTGTTTTACTTTATTATTCGGTAGGCAATAAATACAAAGGTTGCGTTTTATTTGCTTCCAGTATTATTTTTATTGCCGCATTTTCATTAAGTGTGGCTGTACTCTCGCTATTGTTTACCATTCTCAATTATTTTTTAGGACTCCTGCTGAAAAAATTCAGCGATAAACAAAATTTAAAAAACAAATTATTTTGGCTAAGCATGTTCATTGATGTAGGAATCTTAGCCTTTTTTAAATACCTCAATGCTCTTTTTGAAAGTATAAATTCCATCTTCTTCTCTTCGGGCATTTACTCAACGATTTCCTCACATTCTATCATGGTTCCAATTGGGATTTCGTATTATACTTTCCAGGCGCTTGGATACCTGATACGCATTGACCGTGGAAGTGAAAAGGCCGAACATAATTTCTTTAACTTTGCGACTTTCTTACTTTTCTTTCCGAAGTTTTTGTCAGGGCCTGTAGAGCGTTCCAACCATTTTTTACCTCAATTAAATAACCCCGCCAAGTTTGATAAAAA
>JAHEZA010000468.1 GCA_023251335.1 Chitinophagaceae bacterium
CGATTTCGCGGGAGAAATTATCGAAGCCCTGGATGGACAATTAATTACTAATAAAATTCCTGAATCAGAAGTTGGGTTTTCTGTAAACCATAACGGTTTTTATGAAACCGATATTAAGAATGATATTTTGAAAATGGTTGTGGTGAATCGTTATCATGATGCACCGGTTGCAAAGGCTTTTGTAAAAAATTTTGGTTTAAAAAATGGCGCCATTGCTTCCTCCGTTGCGCACGACAGTCATAATATTATCGCCGTCGGTGTGGATGATGCAAGTATTTGTGAAGCGGTCAATCTCATTATACGGTCGAAAGGAGGCGTAAGTGTTGCTGATTCAGCAAATAGTCATATCAATAAAATTTTGCCATTGCCAGTTGCCGGATTAATGAGTAATGAGGACGGCTATAACGTAGCGGAGATGTACGCTGACATTGATATGGCTGCAAAGCGACTTGGCTCAACATTATCTGCGCCATTCATGACGTTGTCTTTTATGGCGCTACTGGTAATTCCACATTTAAAATTAAGCGATAAAGGTTTGTTTGACGGAGATAGTTTTCAATTCGTCAGGCGGATGCGTTTATAAATATTAGTACACAGTAAAAGAAGAAATAAGGACGATTCTTATTCGTTTAATCAACCTGCCTTACACGTTTATTTTAATTTTTCTGCAAGTTCATCCAACATGGGTACCTGGCCCTTGTTGACTTTATCTTTTGCTTCTTCAATTGAAAACCATTCCGCGCTATCTACTTCCGGAAACTGTTTTCGTTGTCCGGATTTAGGTGGCCATTCCATTTCAAAAAAATTACTTTTCATTTCATTTGTATCAAAATCCTCTTCTATCGCCCACGCAAAAATGGTTTTACCGCTTTTTATTTTTACCGGGCTTAGTTCGATAAAAAGAGAATGATCAATATGTTCAAAGTGGATGCCGGTTTCTTCAGATGTTTCTCTTTTTGCTGCAGCAAAAGCATTTTCATTTTCTTCTATTTCTCCCTTTGGGATGGACCAATTACCAATATTTTTCTTTGCCCAAAAGGGTCCGCCGAGGCGCACAAGCAACACCTGTGGAGTTTTATTTTTAAAACGGTATAGAATAATGCCTGCGCTTTGTTTTGACATAAATGCAAAAATAATTTTTTATTAAATGCAGATTTGGGTCGGCAGCAAACCAATATACAATATTTTATCATTCACCAACGTGCTAAAAAAATGCCTTACATTTAATTTTTGAACAACTTGAAAATTTTTAATAATGTTCCGGAAATCAGTTGCCATTAAACTAAAGTCTGGTAAAAGTGAATTTCATTTCCGTGGTCACGAAGTCAGACGAATAGAAGCCTTCAGCGATGCAGTTTTTGCTTTCGCAGTCACGTTGCTTATTGTAAGTCTTGAAGTGCCCCGGAGTTTTGAAGAACTGATGATAACCATGCGTGGCTTTTTTGCGTTTGGGGTGAGTTTTCTTTTACTAATGATGATTTGGTACGAGCAAAATATTTTCTTTCGTCGTTATGGTTTAGATGATCTGAGGACTGTCGCCCTCAATTGCATCCTGATTTTTGTGGTGTTGTTTTACGTTTACCCGCTAAAATTTCTTTTTACACTTGTTTTCAGCGGGCAGATTTATGGAGCCGGCCACTCCCCGTTTACATTGCAAGTCGCGGACATGCCAAAGTTGATGACTGTTTACGGAACAGGATATGTGTTTATTTATCTCCTTTTTTTACTGTTGTATTCGCATGCATTAAAAAAGGCGACGGAACTGGAATTATCGCCGGTTGAGATTTTTGATACCAAAACAAAATTGTATAAATTCTATATTCTTATTGCTGTCGGAGCATTGTCTGTTATTGTTGCATTTCTGGTAGCGCCCGACAAAGCAGGGATTGCAGGTTTTGTATATATTTTAATAGGGCCGGCCTTATCTGTTTTTTATACTCGCCGCGAAAGGCTGAAACGTAAATTGGGAATTCAATAATAGCATATTTAACCTCCGGTTTATAGTAAAACAACTTTCTTTTAAGATTTTTATTTAAACTTTCTTTTTTAAAATTGGTTTCTTAAGAGGTCGAAGCGGCCTAACAATTTATTTTTAAAACAATTTATCAAATTACTTTTGTGGCATGGATATCAATTGTAGTGCGGAAGAACTTTTTATTTTTAAAAAAATTGGTAATGCGGCTGCAGAACTTAAAACTCCTGCTTACCTGATCGGTGGTTTTGTACGCGATAAAATATTGAACCGTACCACGAAGGACGCAGATATAGTCTGCATTGGCGATGGTATCAGGCTTGCTGAAAAAACTGCTGAAAAATTTTCGCCAAAGCCAACGGTACAGTTTTTTAAAAATTTCGGAACGGCCCAGATAAAAATCGCGATGCCAAACGATAATGGTAAACAAAAGATTCATTTCGAAATTGAATTTGTAGGTGCCAGAAAGGAAAGCTATAACCGCGACAGCCGCAAGCCGGACGTTCTTCCGGGAACACTTGATGAAGACAGGGTGCGCCGGGATTTCACGATTAATACCCTGGCTATTAGCCTGAATAAAGAAGATTTTGGTAAATTGATTGATCCACTGAACGGACTTGCGGATATAGAGAATAAGATGATCAAAACACCGCTTCCCCCGGGGCAGACCTTTAGTGACGATCCGCTGCGCATGATGCGCGCGATTCGGTTTGCTACGCAATTAAATTTCACGATTGCCCCTGAAATATTTGAAGCCATAAAACAACATGCCGACAGAATAAAAATTGTAAGCAAAGAAAGAATTATTGATGAGATTAATAAGATAATTATGACTTCAAAGCCATCAGTTGGATTTGATCTGTTGTATAAGTCAGGACTGTTAGAAATTCTTTTCCCGCAGATGGTAGCACTCGCCGGCGCTGAATATATTGATGGCAAAGGTCACAAAGACAATTTTTATCATACGCTGCAGGTGCTGGATAACATTGCTCCGAATACGGATGATCTTTGGCTGCGATGGGCCGCAGTGCTGCACGACATCGCCAAGCCCGCTACCAAAAGATTTGAAGCCGGTCATGGCTGGACTTTTCATGGGCATGAAGTAGTAGGGGGGAGGATGGTACCAAAAATAA
>JAHEZA010000469.1 GCA_023251335.1 Chitinophagaceae bacterium
CAGGAAGTACATTTTGTTAAATGATGAAGAACTAAAGATACATAAAACGAAAGCGGGGTTTTCAACAACCGGCCTAAAAATATTTTATTGAAAAATTTCTTATCTCAGTAAACAAAGAAATATTCCCTTTTTGTATTTACCTTCATGTCTTGCTTTTAATTCGGATCGAAAATAAATGCCAACCTGCCCTTTGGAAACAATTAGCCAAAAATTCTCAATAACAAAACAATGCGACAAAAACTAAACTTAATAACACTTGGTGTTGATGATTTTGAAAAATCATCAGACTTTTACGAAAACGGACTGGGTTGGAAAAAGTCTGAAAAAAGTATGGACGGCTTCGCTTTGTTTCCGCTGGGCGGAATAACGTTGGCTTTGCACCCAAGACACGAACTTGCAGCGGACACAACACTGCAATATAATCCGACAGAGTTTTCGGGACTAACCATTTCATACAACGCAAAATCCGAACAGGAAGTTGATGACGTTTTGAAACAGGTTTCAAAACTTGGCGCCACAATTATTAAACCGGCGCAGAAAGTTTTCTGGGGCGGTTATAGTGGCTATTTCAAAGACCTGGACGGACATCTTTTTGAAGTTGCTTACAATCCATTTTGGGAGTTGGACGAAAACGACAACTTAAAACTGTAATGGAAATCTCACAGACAATAAAACAATTGACAGCAATTCCGGGAGTTGGAAAATCTATTGCGAGAGACCTGTTCGATATTGGCATCAAATACCTTGACGATTTAAAAGACAAAGACCCACAACAGCTTTACGACTCTTCAAACCAATTTACAGGTTGCGTTCAGGACAGATGATTACTTTATGTTTTTAACTGAACAAT
Organism: Chitinophagaceae bacterium; assembly: GCA_023251335.1. Taxonomy (GTDB): domain Bacteria; phylum Bacteroidota; class Bacteroidia; order Chitinophagales; family Chitinophagaceae; genus Ginsengibacter. The sequence goes on from JAHEZA010000469.1 coordinate 851, forward strand.
CATGCAAAAATCATCGGGGCTATCCACGTCTTAAAATAATTCAGGCCGCTTTTTCAAAGCAGCCTGAAATATTTTTATTTTATTATCATTTCCGTTTTTATCGGGCGCATTTCAAATTTTCGCCTGGATTAAAGGTTGCCAACCTTCAGTTTTAATCTTTCAATCTAAATGAACTAATTGAAGGTTGGCAACCTTGCGAAAATTTGAAATACACCCTGTTTTTATCTCACACTCACCTGATAAATCGTTACTTCATGATATTTTTCTCCTGGTTTCAGAATCGTTGACGGGAAATCGGGCTTATTCGGAGAGTCAGGAAAATGTTGCGTTTCCAGCGCGAGCGCGGAATGTAGCGTTATCGGTTGGTTGCCATGATTTGCAAATCTGCCATCCAGGAAATTACCGCTATAAAATTGCAACCCAGGTTGTGTGGTATAAACGTCCATTGTGCGGCCACTGATAGAATCAGACAGTGAAGCCACTTTTTCTAAAGAATTATCTTTTCTGTTCAATACAAAATTATGGTCGTAGCCGCCTTTTACTTCAGCAAAATCTTTCCCGATTTTTTTGGGTGAAGTAAAATCAAACGGCGTTCCTTTTACAGCTTTTATTTCTCCTGTCGGAATTAGTGTATTATCTACCGGCGTATAACTATCGGCATTTATCATCAATGTTTCATCAAGAATCGAATTGCTCACATCGCCTGATAAATTAAAATAACTGTGGTTGGTTAAATTTACCGGTGTTGGCTTATCTGTTTCTGCGTCGTATTCAATTTTTAATTCGCCATCATTTGTTAATGTATATTGAACAGTAACATTTAGATTGCCGGGATAACCTTCTTCTCCATCTTTGCTCAGGTATTTTAATGTAAGCGATGGGATCGTATCATTAGCGACGGAAGCATCCCAAACCACTTTATCGAATCCCTTGATACCGCCATGCAGGGTATTTTTCCCGTCATTGGCTGCCAGTTGATAAACTGTTCCATCCAATGTAAATTTTGCATCGCCAATTCGGTTTCCATAACGGCCAATCAATGCACCAAAGTAAGGTGGATGCTGAAGGTAAGGCGCCAGGCTGTCGAATCCGATAATCACACTGGAATATTTTCCGCTTTTGTCGGGCGTAATAAATGAAGTAACCGTGCCGCCATAATTCGTGATGGTAACCGTATCACCTTTGTCGTTTACCAAAGTATACAGATATACAGTTTTTCCGTCTACCGTGCCCCAATTGGCTTTGGTGACGCCTGCTTTTATTGACGGAGCATTTTTGCTTTCAGCGCCGGTATTGCAGGCAACCGTTAAAGTAGCGACGGCACTTGCCGCAAGCATAAACTTTATAGATTTCATGATAGTTGATTTTTATTTTTGATGATTAGAAATTGCTTTTTTTTGTCGGTTCACTAATAACCTCATTCCGATCCGGTCTTTTTATATTTAAAAAAATATTATCATTTAACTGTTAACACTACCACGGAAAAAGGAGGCATCTTTAAGCTGATTACGTTATCTTTTAGCGTGGCTCCCGAAAAAGTTTTTGGTTCGATTTTGTTCGGATTTTCAAATGTATTATCATCCTGCAATTTTGCAGAACTTAAAATCCTTCCGGTAACACTCTCGCAATTCATTCCATCCACGTTGATGGAAATACCTTCCTGCGTGTGTGCATTTATGTTAGTAATAGAAATATGAACTACACCGGCAGAATCTTTTGATGCAGACGCTGATAACGACGGGAGTGTTTCATCACCAAACTTATAATTATTTGTGATTAGCTGCAATGGCAACAGCGTAGCATTTTGATGCACATTATACATCTCCATTACATGATAGGTTGGGGTCAGTACAATTTTTTCTTTATTGGTCAAAATAACGGCCTGCAACACATTGATGGCCTGTGCCAGGTTAGCCATACGCACCCTGTCTGCATGGTTATTAAAAATATTAAGCGTAGCACCTGCAAGCATGGCGTCGCGCATTGTATTTTGCTGATACAGAAAGCCCGGATTGGTGCCCGGTTCCACATCGTACCATCCACCCCACTCATCCACCACCATGGCAACTTTTTTCTGAGGATCATATTTATCCATGATAGCGCCATGCTTAGTTACCAGTTCCTCCATTTGTAAAGCCGATTTCATAGTAGCAAAATATTGCTGTTCGGTAAATTCAGTCGCAGAGCTTTTATGATTCCAGTCAATTACAGAATAATGATGCACGCCTACTCCTGCCAGCATATTAT
>JAHEZA010000470.1 GCA_023251335.1 Chitinophagaceae bacterium
CCATACCTCCACCTGCACCTGAACCAACAATGATCACATCGTATTTTTCTGTTGATTTTTTAATTTGTAAATCACCCATATCTAACATCTTTTTTATAGAGATTCAAAAAATAAATTATTCCCGTTTTACGAATTTGCAACAACCGAATAAATGCAATTCATTTATAGTGGAGGATTAAGATTGTAACATTCCAAATTTAAATCCATGTGATATTTCTAATACAACAAACGTCAGTTTCATTGTTACAATTTATCAATACAAACGTATTGTACTTGCAAGAGAAAATTGTTGTCAATATCATCTATTTACTATACTATCTTATCCAAAATAATTAATAGTGCTGAAGTCAAAATCGCAACAGTTTCATTTTTAAAAACACCTATCGCCCTGTCATTCGCTTCAGGAGCTAATACACCCTCTATGGACAAAAAGATTTTATACCTGTTATTATAGTCTCATTTCATTTTTTTCGGATTCAGTGATGGTAAACTTACAAAACATGATACCGAAACAATTATATTTGATGCGCAAATCACAAGATTATGTAAGTAATGAAATTTAAAAAGAGAAAAAATGGTTTTCGCTACCCCTATATGAGGTAGAGATTATGTAAAAGAGTAAACATTAATGGAATAATAAAACTATCACTAAACACTCTTATAAAAATGAAAATTTACAAAACCAAACAAGGCATTATTATTGAAAAAGGAAACAAATTTTATTTGTCGAAAGACGATTGGGATTTGTTTATCAACGATGAAAATCTTTTTCAAAAAATGGAAAAGATTATTCAATCATCAAATGAAGTTGAAAATGCAAATAGAATTATTGAAGAAGAAATTTTAGCACCTGTCGGCAGCCAGGAACTTTGGGCTTGCGGTGTTACTTACCTGCGTAGCAAAGAGGGAAGACAGGAAGAAAGTAAAGATGCAGGAGGAGGTGATTTTTATGCAAGAGTTTATGAAGCAGAACGACCTGAAGTTTTTTTTAAATCTACTTCGCATCGAATAGTGGGGCACAATGGTAATGTGCGTATCCGCAAAGATTCTACGTGGGATGTTCCTGAACCTGAATTAACATTGGTGGTTACTTCATCAGGAAAAATAGTTGGATACACCATCGGCAATGATATGAGCAGCCGTAGCATTGAAGGGGAAAATCCGATGTACCTGCCACAGGCGAAAACGTATGATGGGTGTGCAGCTTTAGGGCCGTGTATTTATGTAACAGAGCAGCCACTTGATAAAGACACAAAAATTTATCTTGAAATCAATAGAAACAATTCAACAGTTTTTGAAGGAAATATCGGCATTAGCCAAATGAAAAGAACGCCTGAAGAATTGGTATCGTTTGTTTTTCGCGAATGCTCTTTTCCAAATGGATGTTTTATCATGACTGGTACCGGCATAGTACCGGGCAATGATTTTACATTACAATCCGGAGATGAAATAAAAATTGCTATCGATCATATTGGAACATTGACAAACGTGGTGAAATAAAAAAAACGCTTTTTTGTTTGTTTACTGTTGATTACACATATTTTTTAGCCAGGAATAATTCATTAAAAATTAACGCTGAAAATACAGTGAACAAACATATTTCGCAGATTCTTATTCTGTCGCACGAGACGATGAATCAGTATGCGTGTAACGATTCCTTATTTTTGCAGAAAAAATGCGCATCACACCTGATAACAAGCTGAAGAAATTGATTATAATCGGCGACAGATTGTTGATAAAACCCACGCGTCCGGATGAAAGAACTGCAAGTGGACTTTACCTTCCGCCAGGTGTACAGGAAAAAGAAAAAGTGCAGCAGGGTTATGTGATCAAAGCCGGTCCTGGTTATGCGATTCCAATGCCCGTGGACGATGAGCCGTGGAAAGGTGAGGAAGAAAAAATAAAATATCTTCCTTTACAGGCAAAAGAAGGCGACCTGGCCATCTTCCTGGTAAGCGCTGGTACCGAAGTGATGTATGAAGGCGATAAATATTTCATTGTGCCACAAAGCGCCATTCTAATGCTCGAAAGGGAAGAAGATCTGTAATGGTTAAAATTAAATTGGCATTAGCTGTTTTCAAAAGGATATTTCAATCCAATCTGTTTGCGAACTTCAGTCATGGTTTCCTGGATATTATTGCTTCGCGAATGAGGAATGACAGGGCTTTCAATTTTTCCGTCAAGTATCATATCGTTGGCATGCTGCATTTCAAAAATAAATCCATGTGACGTGCGGTCGTCATCAAATGTATCAGTCAGATTATAATCTTGATCAAATAATTTAGCAGAACGCGTTCGCCAAAAATCATGAATTTCAATGTAGCCTTCTTCGCCAAACAGTCTTAACTTATTTGTCATACGCGTTGTGATAGCGGTAAATAAGTTAGCCGTAATATCGCCATATTGAAAAATCATTCCCAAACGTTCATCCACACCCGTTTGGGTCATTGCGCCCGACGCTATAATTTCCACAGGAACCATGTCTGTGAAATAATAAGCTAACGATACCGGGTACACGCCAAGATCAAGTAGAGAACCACCTGCCAGTTTTAAATTATATACTCTTCCTTCATAATTTTTTTCCATCGGTACCGCAAAATCTGCCTGGATCACTTTTAATTTTCCAATCCTTCCCTCACCCAGCCATTGCTTTGCTTTTTTAATTGCGGGTAAAAAATAAGTCCACATAGCCTCCATCAAAAAAACATTTTTTTCTTTTGAGACCGCCGCCAATTTTTTAAATTCGGAATCATTTACCGTAATTGGCTTTTCACACAAAACTGCTTTTCCGTTTTGCAAACATTTCAATGCCTGTTCAAAATGAAAGTTGTGCGTGGTGGCAATGTAAACCGCATCTATTTCATGGCTGTTATATAATTCGTCATAACTTAATGCTTTCGGAATATTATATTCTTTGGCAAAATTCCGAGCCCGTTCCAGGTCACTTGACGCAACAGCCACCAGGTCTGCGTTCTGCATGAAAGGAAAATCTTTAGCGAATGCATTTGCGATTTTTCCGGCGCCTAATATGGCCCAACGGATTTTGTTTTTTGTGTGCATATTATTTTTACTTTATTGTCGGAACCATGA
>JAHEZA010000471.1 GCA_023251335.1 Chitinophagaceae bacterium
GGGTACCTGCTTTTGTTTCCGCAATTATTACGGATGCGCCTTCTATGGGTTTTTGCAGCACTTCATCGGCTACAGTACCTCTTATGGTTTGTATTAATTGTGCGTGTACGTTTAGTGCGATGCACAATGCAAATAACAGGCTTGCAGCTTTTATCATTATCTTAATTTTTGTCGATTGTGTGTGTTGAATTTTTGTTCTGATAATGATGTAACAACAGGCTATGCCCCATACCCCTATGGCTGGATTGTTAAAAAAACCTAAATGCTGCGAATGCAGGAAATTTTCAGAAGAAAAGATTGTCTGTTTCAGTAAAACAATCTTATGTAAAGGGCTGTGATGAGGGTTTGATTGATGCGTTTGGTTTGTGAAGCACACGAACCAGAGGGGAGCAACGGCGGCGGCGGTGCCAGTGGAGGATGGTAAATTATAAAATTTTGAATAATAAAAAATCTGTGTTACCTGAATTAGTGTCACAGATTTTTTGAAAATAAAAATGATGACTTTTCCTTTGTTTACTATAATGCTCTATATGGTCTGACAGTTCCCGTCTGACGATAGTTTATTTTTATATTCTAAAGAACCACGTTTCAAATAATTACTCATTTTTTTTTGCAGAAAAAAAATTGTCAGACCCGCGGCCGATAGCCGAATCATTTCAATATCCTTTATTATTTGTTATTTCACCTGTACTTGTTTTCTGCATTTATTAATTCGCTTCAATTCATGTAATTCGTGGTTTAGCTATTTTGAACCAATCGCTTTTAAAAAATCTTCCTTCTTTCGTCTGGAAACATCTACATAAGTGCCATCATACATTTCTATTTGCCCACCATCGCCTTTGATATACCGTTTGATATAATTCAGATTGACTAGATGAGAATGATGCGTACGAAAAAAAATATCCATTGGAAGCATGTCTTCAAACTCTTTGAGTGTCTTACTGGCAATTAGTTTTGGAGTATTATTAAAGTAGATGATTGTATAATTTCTGTTAGCTTCAAGGTGAATAATATCGCCGATGTTAAAAAACAATAAACCTTCCAAAGCAGGAATAGCGATTTTAGTTATGGTTGATTTACCAAAAAGATTTTGATCAAGCACTTCCAGTTTTTTTTCAGTGTTTCTATTTGCAGCATTACTTTTCGAAACGGCCATCTTTAGTTCTTCTATATCTATCGGCTTTAGTAAATAGTCGAAAGCAGCGAATTTAATGGCCTTGATAGCATATTGGTCATACGCTGTTGTAAATATAAGATCAAAGTTTTTTTGAGGCAACCTGTGTAACATATCGAAGCCGTCCATCCTTGGCATTTCAATATCCAGAAATACAATATCCGGTTTGAGCTTCTCAATCAATTTGATCCCTTCTTCGCCACTCTCGGCTTCGCCCACCAGGCGGACATCACTGCAATAGTCATGCAATTTTTGACTTAGAGCAATACGGCCTTTCAATTCATCATCAATGATTATAGCTGTCTTCATTCTTCAATTTTTAAGGATACTTCAACCCGGGTTCCGGCAGGCTTGCCGGTGTTAACCAAATCAATGATTTTTACTGATGCATTTTCTTCATTATTAAAAAGGCGTACTCTTTCATTGCTCATGGCAATACCATACGAAGTTTTATCTTTTTGTATTTGTTTATTATTTGTGTTTCTGCCAACACCATTATCTTCAATAATGTATTGAATACCGTTTAATTGTTTTGTAACGCAAATAGCCAAATGACCCTTATTATCGTTCCTATATCTCAAGCCATGCAATATGGCATTTTCTACAAAGGGTTGTACTATTAGCGGGGGTACTTTATAATCATCCTCCAAGAGTTCATCATCGGCATCAATGGTAGCCGTAAATTTATTTTCGTTTCGAAATTTCTCCAGTTCAATGTACAATTGCAAAGTTTCCAAATCCTTAGAAAGTGTAACCGTATCTTTTTTGGAACTATCCAGGATGTTGCGGAGAAGCTTGGCGAATTTGTTTAAATAAACAGTGGCATAATATTTATCGTTGCTTTGGATGAGCGCATCAATACTATTGATACAGTTAAAGATAAAATGAGGATTCATCTGGCTGCGAAGCGCTTCCAGCTTTGCTTTGGAGAGTTGGTCATGTATGCTGTATATTTCGACACGCGACCGCAACAATGACTGCTCTGCCTCAAACGATTTTATTTTATTGGCTACTAATGCCGCTATGGTGTTCATTATGTGTAAATGGCGGGATGTAAAAAAATTTTTTTCAGGATACTCGCTGTCTATCACTCCTATCAACTCGTTGTTATAAATTACCGGAACGGTTATCTCACTCCCACGGGCCATTTCATCAATCCTGTACCGCGCGTCTTTGGAAGTATCAGGTATCAGTACCGGTTCGTTTGTTTGCATTACATAACCCACCACGCCTTGTCCTGGCAATACATCAAAATGCTGCTTGTTGATTTCTTCAATAGATCCTTTTGGTCCAAAACCCGCTTTCTGTATCATTTTGGTCTTATCATCGTTCCATAGGTAAATCATACAATCCAGGAAGCCAAGCTTGCCTATCAGGTTTTTAGCCACATCCCATAGAACGTCGTCAATAGAATTTTTGTCAATTAAAGAAGTAGAAAAATAATTGATGATCTGTTCCAGTTCCAGTTCATTTTTATATTGTTCGGCATTTAGTTGCTGCAACTTTAATTTCTCCGCCTCCACAGCCCTCACATTTTTAATCCGCCATTTTAGAAAGAGATAAATGATGACTGCGATACATAACGCCATTAAGGAAATAAACCAGCCGGTTTTCCAGAAGGGCGGAGTGATTACAAAATTAGCGATTGCGGGTTGGCCCCAGGCGCCGTTCCATCCCAAAGACTTTACCTGGAATTGATATCTCCCAGGTGCCAGGCCGGCAAAAGAAACGGTGTGGCGATTGCTTGCGTCGGACCAGGACAGGTCATTGTTACCAATTAAGCGGTAACTATAAAAAATTTGTTTTTCATTGATATAACCTGGCGACGAATATTCAAACTGAAGATCCTTCTGGCGGTAATTAAAATTTAATTTGTTTGCTTGAAGCGGATAGGTGGTATCAGACGAATAT
>JAHEZA010000472.1:0-704 GCA_023251335.1 Chitinophagaceae bacterium
AGTTTTGAATTCATGGAAATAATGGTATGCAAGGATTAATTGATTTGAGTTATAGCTCATCGTAACGGCACAAGAAGGCCAGGCTAAAAGCTGCGCCTCATTCTTGCGCCAAAGGAAGGCCAGGCTAAAAGCTGCGCCTCATTCTTGCGCCAAAGGAAGGTAGTTTAAAAATTTAACTACGTTTGATTTGTTTGCCAAAAAATTAACGATCACAGTAAAGCAAGAAAAAATGAGATTTTCTATTTTTATTTTTCTACGTTATCCTGCCAGCATATTAAATTTATATTTTCAACCTTAATCGCCTTTTCTCCAGCCAACCGGTTATCAAAACAATAATTAAGGCAAACACCAGCGACTTAATAATTCCGGCTACACCAGTCCGCATTATAAGCGGTAGATGAATTCCGATCAGTGAAATAAAAATAGCATTATGAAAATAAGGAAGCAGGTAACAGGTAAGCGTACTCGTGCCGGCAGGTTTGATTATCTTAAACCAATTTTCCTTTCCTTTTCTGTCTATCAAAAATATTAAAACTGCAAAAGCGAGTATGCTGATAGCCGCGCAAATGGTAGTCCATGACGGAGTGGCCCTTATTTTCGAAATGCCCCATAATGGCCTCGTAGAAAAACCAAAAATAAAAAGAGCAACTGCCATCGCGATCAAAATAATTTCAATCTTCGCTGGTCTATCCCGGAACTTTCGA
>JAHEZA010000472.1:714-3085 GCA_023251335.1 Chitinophagaceae bacterium
ATAACGCCGGTCATTGTAACAGATGAGTTGGACGCGTTGCCAAGGCCTAATGAGCCAATTAGCTGCCTGAAAGATCCTGTAAAATGCGGCCAGTCGAGCATTACAGAAGAATTAAAAAAAACAAAGAATACAAAAAATGCCAACAACACAAGTAATCTTTCGCCACCAAATAATGTAATCGTTGCGCAGGAAAAATAAGCCCATCCTATCAATCCTAATATTCCCCACCAATGAGGCCGCAACCAAATGATGCCATCCGGAGAATTACCTTTATAAATAATCGCCATCAATATCAATATGGCAATACCAAGCGATTGCAGCCATATTGATAGTTTGCGCTTTTCTTTAGGATAATCGAGCCAAATGAGGAAGAATGAAACCGTAATTAAAATCTCCCATATCGCCTGAGGAAGCAATGCCTGGCTGCTGTAATTCTCAAGATTCATTTGAAAAAAACCCATCACAATCAATGCAAGAGAACGGAGCACAATATGCCCGAAGATGAATGGGCGCGATTGTCCGCGGTCTATTCTGCTTTGCTGACTATACGGAATAGATAATCCGACAATAAATAAAAATGCGGGGAAGATAATATCAGCAAATCCCATAGCGTCAGCCTTTGCCGGTGCGTGTTCCAGCCATTCCGGAATCTTTTTATCCGTCCACAAATCATTTACAAAAACCATCAGATACATAGTCAATGCGCGTAACACATCAATAGAGCCAAGTCTTCGTGTAGTCATGATTGTTCATTTATGGATTGATGATCGAAAAAACTATTTAGCGGACAAATCCTTCACACGGATGTTTTTAAAATGTACAACAGATCCATGCCCTAAAAAACCAATGTGGCCTGAGCTTCGTTTCAAACCAGGATGTTCTTTTCCGTCCATTGCACCATTTTCCTGTGCGGCTGTGATGTCGGCGTCTGTTATCACGGTTCCGTTTAAAATCACTTTTATCTTCGGCCCTCTTGCAATCACTTCCTCATAATTCCATTCGCCAACCGGTTTCAGAAATCCGCGCTTCGCAGGAACAACGCCATATATAGAACCATGATATTGATACGGATGCAGGTCTTTGTACATGTCTGCGGTATTATCGAGTATTTGCAATTCCATTCCTTCGTACGCGGCATCGCCTTCCAGCGGAGCCCTTATGCCCAAACCATTATTAGCACCCGGCGTAAGCTGGAATTCAAAACGAAAATCAAAATCACTGTATTCATTTTTAGTAAATAAATTACCGCCACTTCCAAGTTCTGGATGAATGGCAATAGTTCCCTGATCTGCAATATAACCTTTGGTGTCTCCGATCCAATCATCCATCGTTTTTCCATTAAACAACAAAACATACCCTTCTTTTTTTTCCTGTTTTGAAAGTTGATTATCTCCGGTACCTTTAGAAGCAGCGCATAAAAACAACATTGCAATTGCTATTGCCGAACAAAAAACAGCGATCTTTTTCATAAATATTTATTTATTAGAATAGTTTAAAAATTTTAAAAGAAGCAAATAAAATTTTTCGTGTGTCCATTATGGTAACCTATTAATATTCATGGATGAAAAAACTTTTTGGAAACAATCGGATGAAGTACTTTTTTCTGCCAGGCGACTGGAATCTGCGCCATAATATTCTTTCAAAAAGAAATCATTTCTTGTCCAGATCGTTTGCATAATTCCCTGGAAACGTTCTTTCATTTCCGGAGTGGAACGTTGACGAAATTTGTACATATCTTCTACTTGCTCTACACCTGCCTCAGCATTTCTAAAAGGACAGCTAATTACGTTCAATCCTTTCATCGCAAAATAAACCGCCGTTTGATCAGGCCTTTCATAATGCCAGTCGCAGATGATTACATCTTTAGGAATCATATCAATAGCTCTGTATGTATTATTCTTACTGGCTTCCCACTCTCCCAGCCCGGTTGTTTTCCCGTCTAAAAGACGATCGCCCCATATCCATAATTGCTTTCCGTTTTCTGCAAGATGATCATGAATTCTTCTTACCTCGTCTGCAAATAATTGAGCAGGATCATGGCCACCGCATCGCGGGCACTTACTTTCACCGATATAAAATACTTCATCCATGCCCGCATGAAAAGCATTTGTCTCAAAGACATCACATATCTCATCAATCAAATCAAAAATAATTGTGTGCATTCCCGGATATAGCGGACAATAACTTTTGCAATATAAATTATCCGGATTCGGCCATTCATATTTTACAGGCATTTGCACCCACGGCGTTTCGTCAAATTGTGGGTAAACAGCCAATAATTTGCCGGTATGATTTGCCCACGACTGATGCCCCAATAAATTGATTTGTGGTATGATCTTAATATCGCCCTGCTTACAGGCCCGAACAATTT
>JAHEZA010000473.1 GCA_023251335.1 Chitinophagaceae bacterium
ATTTATAGTGATCCTATGGATGATGGATATTTTGCAGGCGATGTTTACCCAAAAGGCCCTTTTAAAAATGAATACGGTGTGCAACGGGGTTCCGTAATGGATATGGTTATTTATCCGGGTGATCCTTTAACGCCAGGTGTTGGCGCTACCACAGACGCTAAAAGATTGGACAGGTTAGAAGCGCCAAATCTTTTAAAAATTTCGGTGCTTCCGATAAGTTATCACGATGCCACACCTTTATTAGAAGCGCTTGATGGACCAAGTGTTCCTCGTAATTGGCAAGGCGGGCTTCCGTTTGCTTATCATATTGGTCCCGGAAAAACGGTGGTGCATTTGAAAGTTGCTTTCGATTGGGATGTTGTTCCTTGTTATGATGTAATTGCAAAAATCAAAGGCGCAAAATATCCCGACGAATGGGTGATAAGAGGCAATCATCACGATGGATGGGTGAACGGAGCAGCTGATCCAATCAGTGGCCAATCTGCCATGTTGGAAGAAGCGAAATCTATTGGCGAACTTTTAAAGACAGGCTGGAAGCCGGATCGTACTTTGGTGTATTGTTCATGGGATGGAGAAGAACCGGCATTGCTTGGTTCAACGGAATGGTTAGAAACGCATGAGAAAGAATTGCAACAAAAAGCGGTAGTATATATTAATTCAGATAACAACGGCCGCGGTTTTTTATATGCTGAAGGCTCACATGCGTTGGAACCTCTGATGGATGGAATTGCCAAAACGGTGATTGATCCACAAACAGGTGTAAATGTGTTTGAGCGTAGCAAAGCAAATGAAGCAATTAATACGTCCAACACTGAAACGAGAGAAAAAATATTAGCTGAAAATTATTTGAAACTTGGCGCGATGGGTTCCGGTTCCGATTATTCTTCATTCATTCAGCACGCAGGAATTCCTTCATTAAACCTTGGCTATGGCGGAGAAGATAATGGTGGCGACTATCATTCTATTTATGATTCTTACTATGATTTTATCACTTTTAAGGATCCCGGTTTTCACTATGAAGTGGCGCTTGCGCAAACTGCCGGCAGAGCAGTTTTGAGAATGGCGGAAGCAGATGTGCTGCCTTTTGATTTTACACATTTATACAAAACGATAGATAAATATACTGATGAATTGCAGGGCCTGTTGCAAAGCACACGGCAAAGCACCAACGTAGAAAACCAAATCATTAATTCAAATTATTATAGCGTTGGTGAAGATCCTACAAAGAAATTCATCAGTCCTGCAATAAAACCTGAAGTTCCTTATCTTGATTTTTCACCTTTACAAAATGCATTGGAAGATTTGAAAAAAAGTGCTGATAGTTTGCAGGTGGTTTTTGAAAATAAAATAAAAGCAAGCAGTGCAGACACAGCATTTAATCAATCGCTATACCAGGCGGAACAACAATTACTTTCTGAAACAGGCTTGCCCCGGCGTTCCTGGTATAAGCATACCATTTACGCTCCTGGATTTTATACAGGTTATGGTGTAAAAACAATGCCCGGTATTCGCGAAGCGATTGAGCAAAGAAATTGGAAAGAAGCGCAGGAGCAGATTTCAGTGGATGCAAAAGCAATCGAACGGCTTTCGAATTATCTAAGAGATGCCATAACAAAATAATAATAGTAAAAGGATTTTTATTCAACATTTCTATTTGGAAAGTACTTGACTTTTTGTACAGTGTTTTATGAGCAAGCAGTAAAACAACAATTAATCATAATTCTTAATTTCTGATTGGGTTATGTTTCTATATTTTTGGTATAAATAGCAAATAAATTTATGGAGCATATACGAATTTTATCCGGTGTAAAACGAATTGCATTGGTGGCGCATGACAATAAGAAAAAAGATCTGATAGAATGGGCATATTATAACAGAACTGTTTTGTCTCAACACGAACTAATTGCTACAGGCACTACCGGAAGATTGTTAGAAGAGAAATTGGGAAGACCCATAAAAAAATTATTGAGCGGCCCTCTTGGTGGCGATCAGCAAATGGGCGCGATGGTAGCAGAAGAAAAATTGGATATGATGGTTTTCTTTTGGGATCCGATGGAAGCACAACCGCACGATAGCGACGTGAAAGCCTTGCTGCGGCTGGCTGTAGCCTGGAATATTCTAATGGCCTGCAATCGCGCTACCGCTGATTTTATTCTTACATCTGTTTTAATGAACGAAGATTATCCCGTAGTAGTTCCGGATTATTCCGGGTATTTGTCGAGGAAATTGATCGGGTAGTTAAAATTTCTAAATCGTTTTTTCATAACCTTTCTTTTACTTATTCAGTTGTAAATTGCATATCCCAAATGCGATTTCAACTTAATTCAACATATAAGCCCGCGGGCGATCAGCCGGAAGCTATTGAACAACTTACACATGGTGTGCTCAGCGGTGAAAAATATCAAACGTTACTCGGCGTTACCGGAAGTGGTAAAACATTTACCATGGCTAATGTGATTCAGAATGTACAACGTCCCACGTTGGTGCTTACTCATAACAAAACTTTGGTAGCCCAGTTGTACGGCGAATTCCGGCAATTCTTTCCAGATAATTCGGTGGGTTATTTTGTTTCTTATTATGATTACTACCAGCCCGAAGCGTATATGCCTGTCAGTGATACGTACATCGAAAAAGATTTAAGCATCAATGAAGAATTGGATAAATTAAGATTGGCTGCTACTTCGCAACTTCTAACAGGAAGAAGAGATATTATTGTTGTTGCCAGCGTAAGTTGTATTTATGGAATTGGCAATCCGAAAGATTTTGCCGAAGGCGTGGTTCGTATTGAAGAAGGACAGGTTATCAGCCGCCAGGGATTTTTGCATTCGTTGGTCAACAGTTTGTATTCAAGAACGCAGGGCGATTTTGCAAGAGGAACTTTTCGCGTAAAAGGTGATACCGTTGATATCAATCTTCCTTACGTGGATAATGGCTACCGGATTACTTTTTTTGGCGATGAAATTGAAAGTATCGAAACATTGGAATTGAGTTCAGGAAAAAGAATTTCCAAAGTGGATAATGCCGCTATTTTTCCCGCTAATTTATACATTGCGCCAAAAGATAAATTGCAACAAATCCT
>JAHEZA010000474.1 GCA_023251335.1 Chitinophagaceae bacterium
TAATTTCTATTATTCACATTTTTTAGCCTGAGTAAAAAATTATTTTTTTGCCACCTTAAAATTCAAACGATAAATATGAAAAAAATTCTTTCATTTATTATGGTACTAATGCTTTGTGGAGTGTTAGCATCTGCTCAAACTCATCCTGTAAAAGGCCTGGTAACCGGTCCGGATGGTAGCCCGCTGCCTGGAATTACAATTCAGGTAAAGGGTACAACAACAGCCACGGCGAGTGATGCGAGTGGTCATTTTGAAGTATCTGCCGGCGATGATGCTACGCTTGTTTTTACAGGAGTAGGCTTCCAGGAGCAAAGCGTTAAAGTTGACAGTCGCTCCTCATTGGAAGTGAAATTGGTGACAGCCAGCGAAAAATTAAATGAAGTAGTTGTTACAGCTTTGGGACAATCAAGCAGGAAAACAAAAATCGGATACGCCACCACGTCCTTTAACAGTGCGGAAATTAATAAAGTAGCCCCGGTAAATGTCATGAACGGGCTGGCGGGTAAAGTTGCCGGTGCTGAAATTTCAAGTACAGGTGGTCCGGGCTCTTCTACCAAAGTGGTTCTTAGAGGATATGGGGTTATTTCGGGCGGAAATAATCAGCCTCTGTATGTTATTGATGGCGTGCCATTAACTAATAGCAGGTTTGGATCTTCAAACAATAATGACTTCGGTAATTCTGCCAATGATGTTAATCCTAATGATGTAGCGAGTGTCACGATCCTGCATGGCACCGCGGCTGCCTCTTTGTATGGCTCTGCCGCCAAAAATGGAGTTATCATGATCACGACAAAAAGAGGAAGATCAGGCAAACTTCATGTTGATTATGCCGGCGCTTTAACTTTTAGTGAAGTTGGTAAATTGCCCACGGTGCAAAGCACATTTGGCCAGGGATGGGGTGGCACATTTGTGTTAGGCGAGAATGGAAGTTGGGGACCAAAATTGGATGGCAAAACAAGAGCGTGGGGATCTATCGTCGATAATTCACAATTAATAAAACCATTCTCGCCCATTGAAGATAATATGAGAAAGTTTTACAATACAGGAGTTGATTTTGATAATTCCATTGCGTTAAGCGGTGGTAATGCAAATACAACATTTTACTTTTCTTATGGCAATGTATCAAGCGATGGTGTATTGCCATCTAATTCCGATTATTTGTCGCGTAATACTTTGGCGCTGAGAACAAGTAGTAAATTTGATAACTTCAGTATTAATACTTCTTTTAATTATATAAATAAAAAAGTAAACGCTCCTTACACAGGTCAGGGGGGAAGCGATGGCAGCTCTCTCTTTGAAGATATCTTACAAATACCTGTAGATTTACCGATTCATGATTTTAGAGATTATAAAAATAAGTTCTTCGACGTAGATAATTATTTTACACCCTATGCAGAGAATCCATATTACCCCTTGTATGAAAATAAGAACACTCAAACTTCTGACAGATTTTTTGGAAACGTGGATATGTCGTATAAAATTAATTCTTCCTTATCTGCCCAACTAAGAATTGGCGCCGATATAATTAACGCGCGCACGTTTGGTTATAAAGCTGTCAATGCACCGGCACCAGGGAGTTGGAATGCTGGTGGAAACACGGAAGGCGCCAGCAGGGCAGCAGATGTCGGCTCTGTTTCTGAAAGTACAGACTATTCAGGAACGATTAATGGAGATTTCATATTGAAATATAACCATGATCTTGGGAAGGATTTTACGTTGGACGTATTGGCAGGTACTAATTTTAACCAGGCGGACGGCAAAAATGTTACTGCAGAAATAACCAACTTATTAATTCCTGGCTTTTATAATTTATCTAATTCTACTATTAAGCCTACCACTTCCGATGCATCAAGTCACCGGAGATTATTTGGGGTTTATGGGCAAGCAGTAGTAGGATATAAAGATCAGTTATATGTGACTGTAAACGCGCGGAATGACTGGTCATCCACCTTGCCAATTGATAACAATCACTTCTTTTATCCAGGCGCAAATTTATCGTGGATTGCATCGCACACATTTGACCTGGATAATTCACCGATCTCCTATTTAAAATTCAGGGCGGGATATGGAAAAACCGGGTTTGATGCAGCCCCGTATCAACTTTATCCTGTTTTGGTCATTGGTAATGTTAGCCTACCTTTTGGAAGTATCACTTTTCCATTTAATGGAGTTAGCTCTTTCTTAATTCAGAACTCAATAGCCAATTCCAAACTTCAGCCGGTGTTTACCACGGAAGCAGAGGCAGGAATGGAAATCAGGTTTTTTCATGATAGGTTGGGTATTGATGCATCAATATATGATAAAAGGACGGACGGACAAATATTCAATGTTCCAATAGCGCCATCAACCGGTTACACTTCCCTTGTTCAGAATCTTGGATTGGTAAGTAACAAAGGTGTAGAAGTTACCCTTAATACGACACCTGTTGAAAGCGAGAATTTCCGATGGGATTTAAATGTCAATTTTTCGAAAAACTGGAATAAAGTATTAAATCTTACGGGTGGTCCAAAGAAGGTAATACTCAACACAGCCTACGACGCTGAGATGGATGCCATTCCTGGTCAGTCAGTAACAGCAATCTATGCCCCGGTAGCGCAATACACTCCTGACGGAAAAATGATTGTAAGCGCAGCAACCGGCGTAGGGATACAAGATTCGGTGAAGGGTTACTATGGCAATGCTGAAAATGACTATATGATGGGACTATCAAGTTCCTTTTCTTATAAGAACTGGTCTTTGGGCTTTACGCTGGACTATAGGAAGGGAGGGGTAATGTATAGTGGCACTTCCGATCTTTTGAATTTTGTAGGTAACGCGATAGCAACCACTTATAACGACCGCCGCCCTTTCATTGTACCGAATTCCGTAGTACAAACAGGGGTTGACGGCTCGGGAAAGCCGGTATATGAGCCAAATCAGACTCCTCTCCTTGAATCAAATTATGACTCGTATTGGTATCCCACCTCTAACATTGCAACGACCTACCAACAAAGAATTATTGACCGCTCCTTTCTTAAATTAAGAGATATTGCCGTGTCTTACAAACTACCTGTAGCATGGGCGTCAAAAATTC
>JAHEZA010000475.1 GCA_023251335.1 Chitinophagaceae bacterium
AAGCTAAAAATTTTAAAACAAAATGAAAAATAGAAATTGCCGGTATTTATTTGTTTACTGCCAGTGGAATTAAAGTTCTGTTTTTTTATTTGGACGTACGAATAATCAAACATATTGTAAATTGACCCGCACACGAAAAGTAAAGTTTTCTATTTCTGAAAAACAGAAATTTCCGCTTCGGTTTGTATCTCTGTGTATTCCCGGATCACATCATCAATACTTTTTGTGCAATCAAAAAAACCGACAATCTTTTTAATAACCCCCTCTACCAGGGCATCAGGGCAACTGGCGCCACTTGTCATCAATATTTTCACAGGTTTTTTTTCAGGCAAGTAGCAAAGCGTACGTACTTCTTTATGTTCATGTATTTTAAAATGACGGATTTCTTTTGATGAAATCATTTCTTCTTCTGATCTGATAAAGTAAGTAGGAAGCTTTCCCTCACACAGTTCTACGAGGTGAGAGGTATTGGAACTATTGTATCCCCCTAAAACAATTGCCAGGTCAGCAGGAGTTTCCAATAACGCATAAACAGCGCCCTGATTATCGTTGGTAGCATAGCAGAGCGTATCTCTCGTATCCGCAAATCGTTCTGCTATTTCCGATTCAGCCAGACTGTATTTTTTCATCATTATCTTTTTCAGATAATCAGCTATAGCCTGCGTATCGCTTGCCAGCATGGTTGTTTGATTCACAACACCAACACGTTGAAGATCGTTTTCAACTTTAAAACCTTCGGAAAACTGACCGGAAAAACGCGTATAAAACTTTTCAGGATCTGTGGTGTTTAGGATAAAGGATGCTAATTCAACTGCTTCCTGCATATTTTTCACCACGACTGTCGGCGAATGTTGTGCGCTATGGCTAAATGTTGCTCTTGTTTCTTCGTGCTGCGGTTTGCCATGCACAATTACGGTATAATTATTTTTAGAGATCACTTGTGCACGGTTCCACACCTTCTCTACAAAAGGACAAGTTGTATTGTATTGTTCCAATGCTACACCGGCTTTCAATAGTTTTTTCTCTATTTCCAAAGTAGTGCCAAACGCGGGAACAATAACAATATCGCCAGGATTTAATTCGTCAAATGGAATAAGCGTATTTCCCGTTGTATCCATTAAAAATTTCACGCCACGACTTTTAAGATCATAATTAACCAGCGGGTTATGTATCATTTCACTTAATAAATAAATCTTTTTGTCTGGATTTTCTTCGATAGTTCTAAAAGAGATTTCAATTGCGTTTTCCACACCATAGCAAAAACCAAAATGTCGTGCGAGGTATATTTGAACCCCACCGAAATCCAGCAAACTTGGACTAAAATCCTTCTTTAATTTGTCATCTATTTTACGACGGTTTTTTATGGCAGTGATTAAAGAACTGCGATACATAACCGGTACATTAAATTTTTTCATAGCTTCATTTCTTGCTCAAAGTTACGAAGTACATTGAATGGAAAGCGCTGAAAGATAATAATGATTTATTTTAGCGGTTTACTAAATAGGAAAGTTTTAACTCAAAGAGATCATGTCAAAAAAAAAGAAAGATAATGTGCACTCCTCGTGGAGCTACAATACGAATATATATGAAGTAAATACCAGGCAATACACACCGGAAGGTACTTTCGCCGCCTTTGCTAAAAATCTTCCAAGGTTAAGAGATATGGGTGTTGAAACTTTATGGTTTATGCCAATTACGCCAATTAGCGAAAAGGATAGACTTGGTAGCCTGGGAAGTTATTATGCCATCCAGGATTACAAAGCCATTAACCCTGAATTTGGCACGCTGGATGATTTTAAAAATCTGGTAGATGAAGCACACAATTTGGGATTTAAAATAATAATCGATTTTGTAGCCGACCACACCGGCAATGATCATCCCTGGCTCAAAGAGCATCCTGAGTTTTTTGTAAGAGATCAAAATAATAATGTAATTCATCCCCATGGATGGTCCGATGTGTCTCAATTGAATTATGATGTGCCGGAGGTGTGGACATATATGATTGATGTATTAAAGTTTTGGGTAAAGGAATGTGACCTTGATGGCTTTCGTTGCGATATGGCACATTTGGTAAGATTGGATTTTTGGATAGAAGCAAAGAAAAAATTATCAAAAGTAAAAGATAATCTTTTCTGGCTCGGCGAATGCGAAGTGCCCGCATATCACCAGGTATTTGATGCTACCTATACCTGGAGATGGATGCACGCTTCGCAGGAATTTTATCAACATAAAATGAATCTTCAGAGTTTGCTTACAGTGCTATATAAATCAGTAACAGAATTTCCTTGCACCGCCATGCGTATCTATTTTACCTCTAATCATGATGAGAATAGCTGGAACGGGACCGAGTATGAAAAGTATGGAGACGCTGCACAATTGCTGGCTGTATTTTCGTGCACATGGGATGGAATACCAATGATCTATTCCGGACAGGAATTACCTAACAAAAAAAGACTTAAGTTTTTTGATAAAGATCAAATTGATTGGGATGGCCATTTTGAATTACAGCAATTTTATAAAATATTACTTACGCTGAAATCTAATAACAAAGCCCTTCGCGCCGGGGATCCGAATGTGTCTACCCAAATTGTTTCGCATCCGGATGATCACAGGGTTTTCGCCTATTTGCGTAAACACAAGAAAGGACAGGTATTGACGATTTTAAATTTTTGTAGCGAAGGATTGGATTTTGAAGTTATTAACGTCGATGGCGTTTACAGAAATGTTTTCGGCGGAGATGATATTAATTTTAAAGCTACCCCCAATGTCTATTTGAACGCCTGGGGTTATTTGGTTTTTGAACGAATTGATATCTGATCGGATGAGAATCAAACAAGCCAGCCTCGCAAAAATTTGAAGGGAAATTACAACTTCTACTTTTCATTGCTACTTGCATTTGATACATTCACGTTTTTCCAACTTCCGCCTTTTGCACTTTTTATTCCGTGCGCTTTTAATAATTCAAAAGCTTTTACATGTCGTGTACCACCACCACAAACTACAACAACAGATAATTTTATTTTTTTTATCTCATCTAAACGCTCTGGCATTTGCTGTAGTGGAATGTTAAC
>JAHEZA010000476.1 GCA_023251335.1 Chitinophagaceae bacterium
CATCCATATAGGAGGCAGTTAAAAGATTTTTTGAAAAAGCCACACAATCTTTGGCAATCAGAAAATGAAGCGTAGGTGGAAGCATAGAAATTACCAGGTCTGCCTTGCCAATAAACTTATGCCGCTTTTGCTCATCGCTTACGTCAAATGAAACTGCTTCTGACGATGCAAAATTTTTTGTTTTTGATTGGGCCAAATAAAGGTTAGAGTCACATACTAAAAACTTCCAGTTACGTTCATCGCTACATTTTCCGAGATAGTCTATCAGGCAGGTTGCAGATTTTCCGGCGCCGAATAAGAGTATTGTCTTCATCAAGCGAAATTAAAATAATTCCAACACAGATTTTTCCGTAAAAAATTGATTGATAGTAATTCGATAGAGAAAGAGTATGCCCGCGAAAACAGGAAGGTTGCAGATAGTATTTTTTATTTTTTTAAGATTAAAGACGTTTGAAACGTATGACAAGAAGATGACGTTGGCGGAGGGAGATACCTCTACTTTCGTTAAAATATTAGTAAATCTGTGCACAGCACGCGGGCTGTAATTCAATAAAAACAAAAATAAAACTGTGTTACTATTTGATTTATCAGACCCTCAACTTTGGTTGTTCTTGCTTATTAGTTACTTTTGGCACATAATTGCCACTGTAGCCATTATAATTATAATACGGTATTTATATCAACACAGAAAATTTCATTAAAGTGATCAATTTTAGGTAGGTATACAGTAAACTAACAAACAACTGAAATTTCTATTCAGGAACAGTCCCGACTACGCTATTTCGAACCAGGTCCCCCGAGGTAATCAACCAACTAACATATCCACATTTCCCCTGAAAAAATGGTGAAAAATATATGTCAAAACTTCTACTTTTTCAAGGGAAAACGGGCTTTAAAAAGTATATTTGCAAATAGTAAAAAATTATGGAAACAATAGAAGGAGAACTGCCTGAAAACGGGCAACCAAGAGGAAGAATTATTCCTGTTAACATTGAAGACCAAATGAAATCCGCTTACATTGATTATTCAATGAGCGTGATTGTAGGAAGGGCGCTTCCGGATGCCCGCGATGGCCTGAAACCTGTACATCGGCGTATTCTTTACGGGATGTATCAAATGGGCAACACATTTAATAAACCACATAAAAAATCGGCCCGTATCGTCGGTGATGTAATGGGTAAATTTCACCCACACGGCGATTCGTCCATCTACGGAACCATAGTGAGAATGGCGCAGGACTGGAGCATGAGATACACGCTCGTAGACGGACAGGGAAACTTCGGTAGCCAGGATGGCGATGAGCCGGCAGCTATGCGTTATACGGAAGTAAGGTTGCAACGTATTGCCGAATCCATGCTGGACGATATTGAAAAAGATACCATTGACTGGCAATTGAATTACGACGATACCACCAATGAACCTACTGTATTGCCTACCCGAATCCCTCAATTGCTTTTAAACGGAGCCAGTGGCATTGCGGTAGGAATGGCGACTAATATGCTTCCTCACAATCTTAACGAAGTCATAGACGGATGTATCGCTTTTATTGATAACAGGGAAATTACTATTGATGAAATCATCAAAATCATAAAGGCACCCGACTTTCCGACCGGTGGCATTATTTACGGATATGATGGTGTGAAACAAGGGATGCACACGGGTAGAGGAAGGTTGGTGCTACGCGGAAAAGTAAATGTAGAAACCACCAAAACGGGGAGAGAAAAAATTATCATTACAGCAGTTCCATACCAGGTAAACCGGGATATGTTGACGCAAAAGATAGGCAATCTTATTAATGACAAAGTAATTGAAGGCGTTTCGGACGTAAACAATGAAAGTAATAACAAGGAAGGAACGAGGATTGTTGTTGATTTAAAAAAGGATGCTATTTCACAGGTGGTGATCAACCATTTGTACAAGCATACCGAACTTCAAACTTCATTCGGAATAAACAATGTCGCACTTGTCAAAGGAAGGCCACATACGTTAAATATAAAAGACCTCATTCGCGAATTTGTAGATTTTCGACATGAGGTAATTGTTCGGAGAACAAAATTTGAATTAAGAAAGGCAGAAGAACGGGCTCATATTTTAGAAGGATTTCTGATTGCTCTTGATCATTTGGACGAGGTAATTAAACTGATCAGAAGTTCGGCTACTCCGGATATAGCAAAAGAAGGTTTGATTTCAAATTTCGCTATGAGCGAAATACAGGCAAAAGCCGTGTTGGAATTGAGGTTACAACGCCTTACGGGGATGGAAAGAGATAAGATAAGGGAAGAGCATGCAGAAGTAATGAAACTCATAGCGCGATTGAAAGATATATTAGGTGATGAAAGCAAGCGGTTCCAGATCATTAAAGATGAATTACTTGAAATTAAAGAAAAATATGGTGATGAGCGTAAGAGTGAAATAGTTTATCTCGCCGATGAAATGAGCATTGAAGACCTTATTGAAGAAGAAGATGTAGTGGTAACAATCTCCAAACTTGGATATATTAAAAGAACTTCGGCTACAGAATACCGTCAGCAACGGCGCGGCGGCCGTGGTGCTCGCGGAAGCAGCACCCGACAGGAAGATTATATCGAACAATTATTTGTAGCTTCTACACATCACACTTTATTATTCTTTACCGAAAAGGGAAAATGTTTCTGGTTGAAAGTGCATGAAATTACTGACGGTGATAAACAAAGTAAGGGACGGGCTATTCAGAATTTAATTCAAATTCCGTCAGATGATAAAATAAGGACTATCATTACTATAAAAAATCTTCAGGACGAAGAGTATATAAATAATCATTATATCGTACTTTGTACGCGGAAAGGAATTATTAAGAAAACTAAAGTCGCTGATTTTTCAAGGCCACGGCAAAACGGTATCAACGCTATTACAATTAATGAAGGTGACCAACTGTTAGATGCTTGCCTTACAGATGGAAACCAGCAGATCATGATGGCGGTAAAGAGCGGAAGAGCTATCCGTTTTCCTGAAGAAAAAGTAAGACCAACCGGAAGGGGAGCGATTGGAGTTTCTGGAATTTCTGTTGATACGAAAGTGGATGAGGTAGTT
>JAHEZA010000477.1 GCA_023251335.1 Chitinophagaceae bacterium
AGCGACGTAGTTTTGATAGGAATCCTCTCTATTGAGCCCAGGCACTCCAGTATCTCTTGAAAATAAATCCAGGCCTAATTTAGGAAGTAAGTAAAACAACCATCGTAAGTTATTTCCTGTTTTCGTTTCATCAACAAAGTAGGTTGTATCAATCGGATAGCATTCTCTTTTAGACCAATTTACCTTTCCAAAAGAACCCTTCCGGCCAATTATTATACAAGGTGCTTTTGTAATAGCATTATCATGGAAACCAGTTATTCCGTTTGAACCAAAAACTGGAATATCACCTTCTTTTCTATCATCCAGAGCAAGTGATTCACCATACTCAAATTTTACAATCCATTTAAGACGATTCAC
Source organism: Chitinophagaceae bacterium (assembly GCA_023251335.1). Lineage (GTDB taxonomy): Bacteria > Bacteroidota > Bacteroidia > Chitinophagales > Chitinophagaceae > Ginsengibacter. The sequence continues at coordinate 358 of JAHEZA010000477.1, forward strand.
TTCCCAATGTTCCGGAATTTCGCCAATCCACTCAACGCCGGATGCTTTGTATTTGGGGTATCTTTTCATTCAATAACTTCCTTAATACCTTCACTTGTTTTTTCTTCCAGCGCCAGAATATCTTTACGGATTTCCTTAAGACTTCGGAGCGGTTTGTATTTGTAAAAATACTTGGTAAAATTTATTTCATAACCGGTTTTGGTTTTGCTGCGGTCAATCCAGGCATCCGGTAAGTGGGGCAGGACTTCGCGCTTAAAATATTCTTCAACATCCTCTTTTAAGGGTACATTTTCATAATCTCTTAAATCGGAATCGGGAACGGGATTTCCTTTTTTATCGGTTTCAATTTCACCTTTTTCATTCTGTTTTGGTCTTTCAACAGTTAGGCGGGTGTAGCCAAAATCTTCATTATCAAAAATTTTACTGTATTCGCCTTCTTCAAATGCTTCGTAAATCTCGGTTATTGTTTTTATCTGGTCAGGTTTGCCGTTTTTGCCATCACCTATTTCTTTTCTTTTATTACCGAGACTTCTCATCATCTTAACATAAAACGGATTATTTTTATCGCCGTCTTCCCAATCGTTGCCGCTTGCGTTTATAAGCTGGACTTTGCCTTTACGTTTTAGTTCTTTTCTATTGGTAATGATCCAGATGTACGTTGCAATACCGGTATTATAAAACAACTGATCGGGCATGGCGATTATTGCCTCAAGCATATCGTTTTCAATAATCCATTTTCTGATTTCACTTGGACCACTTCCAGCGCCGCCACTAAAAAGCGGTGAGCCGTTAAATACAATAGCAATGCGGCTTCCGTTTTTTTCGTTCTGTTTCATCTTGCTGATCATATGCTGAAGGAAAAGCAAAGAACCATCGCTGATGGACGGAAGTCCGGCACCAAACCGTCCGGCAAAACCTTTGTTTTCATATTCATCTTTAATGAACTTTTGGGCTTTTTTCCAATAAACGGAGGATTGCTGAGCATATAATCAAACTTTTCATCTTCAAGTCCATCCTGGCTGAAACTGTTACCGAATTTTATGTTTGCCGGGTTCTGAGCTTTAATAAGCATATCGGATTTACAGATTGCGTAAGATTCGGGATTTAGTTCTTGCCCGAAAAGTTCTAAGCGTGCGCTTGAGTTTAGTTCGTGAAGATATTCATCCGCAATAGAAAGCATTCCGCCGGTACCACAAGCGGGATCATAAAGAGTTTTTACAATCCCTTCTTTTCTAAGAATATCCTTGTCGTTTGCAAAAAGCAGGTTAACCATTAAACGGATGACTTCGCGTGGTGTGAAATGCTCTCCGGCGGTTTCATTAGAAATTTCAGCGAACTTTCTGATAAGTTCTTCAAAAATGTAACCCATTTCCATAGGCTCAGAAACTTCAAATTTATCTTTCGCATCGGCGAAATATTTTACGACAAGATATAATAAATCATATTCGTCAAGCTTTTTGATTTGGTCTTCAGAGCTGAAATAGTCAATTATTTCACGCGCGCTGATAGAAAAACCATTTATGTAATTACGGAGATTAGCGGCAATATTATTGTGGTCTTTGGCGAGTTCAACAAAATCAAATCTGCTTCTATTGTGAAATTTAACTCTGGAAATACCATTAAGGATTGGTTCAAGAACTTCCGGTTTTTTATCCTTGTGATTTTGATATGCTTCGAGAACGTGCTTTTTCGTTGGTGCTAAAACGATATCCAATCGCCTTAAAACTGTAAAGGGCAAAATTACTTTCCCATAATCTGCTTGTTTATAATGACCTCTAAGTAAGTCAGCAATAGACCAAATGAAATTAGCTCTTTCTCTGAAGTTGTTCATAATTATTCCATAATTAAAACAAAAATTTATAATCTCAATTTCACGATTTTTAAAGACAAATTCAGTTTGTTACAAAGAAAACTTTAAGTAAATGCATTAACTTTATTAGTAAGTATAACATTTATTTTTATCTCTATTCTATAATTGCCAGCATAGTATTGCATAGCACGGCGGATGTCAAACGAAAACAGGCAGAATTACATTGGGGATGTAATTATTCGCTAAAGACCAGATTCTTCGCTTTGCTAAGAATGACAAAAAGCGAAGGACTCAGCATGGTGATTTGCTATACTAAACGAAGAATATAATTTGGTGTATAGGAATTTCAATTTTGTTGTAGAGTAGAGACGCAAGATTTTGCGTCTCTACTTCTGTTTGCGAACAAAAAGTCGTTGGGTTTTGTTTTTTAAACCTAACCTAATTTATCTTTTCTCTGTGGCCACTGTGGTTTATTTGTAAATTTAAATTATATGGTTGGTCTGGGATATAATCGGGCTTGCTGGACAATTTCAGGAACTGCCTCTTCCCATTCAACGGCCATGATGTGCACGCCGGAAATACCTTTGATTTCTCTTACCTGCTCGATGACTTCCAGGCAAATCTTGATGCCCTCTTCCTTGCCTTTTTTGGCGGCGGAGGCGGCTATCATACGACTCATGACCTCGTCAGTCACATCCATGCCAGGCACATTATACTTCATATGCTTGGCCATGCCTGCGGATTTGAGTGGAGCCACGCCAGCCAGGATAAATGCCTTTTCATGGAGACCCATATCGGTAACCATTTTCATCCACTCTTTAAACTTTTTGACATTATAAATAATCTGTGTTTGAATGAAATCGGCGCCAGCAGTAATCTTTTTTCCAAGCCTTATC
>JAHEZA010000056.1 GCA_023251335.1 Chitinophagaceae bacterium
TGTTACAGGAGTTTTATCGGACGTAGTGTCTGTGATAATTTGCGCGATACTGTTTATGACTGCGGCCGCCGGACTATTGTGTTTTTCCGGTAATAGACGCCCCTTATTTAGATAGAAAAACCAATAAGCCCCAAAACCAATTCCTAAAACCAAAATTGATAAACAGGAAATAACAATTACCTTTTTTATTCTGCTTTTTTTAGGTTCAGGCAACTCTTCGGCAGAAGGGAAATTGGTTTGATTTTTTAAATTTTTTATGGCTTCTTTTTTTTCATCAGAGGTGGCTTCGGAAAGGTGGATTGCTTTTTCCTGATCCTTGAACAGATTGTATTCATTATAGCTGAGGCTGTAATTTTTTGCCCTGATTATCTTGGAGTCAATATAAAAACTATCGGGATCTTTACCTTCAGCTATATCATCTTTATTTTTAAAATGATTTAAAATTTCCTCTAATTCATCGCGTTGCTCGCGTATGGCATCGGTATCAGTTGATGGGGTGTCTTCAGCACTAACTTTTTCATTATTTCCCGTCTGTTCACATTGTTCGATTTTATAAAACCAAACTTTGTCTGAGATAACAGGAGCTTTTTTATAAAAGATAATAATACTTGCGCCAAAAAATTGGGGAATTGATTTATCATTTAAAGAAATAACAGCTTCGACTTTAAAGCGATCCATAATTTCCTGTCGTATCGCCACAAATTCAGTTGCACTATTGTATAAAATTACATCGGGAACAATAGCGGCAATTCGACATCCGGGCGCAGCATTTTTAATAATAAATTTCAGGTAAATAATTTCTTTCCTTGTTGCTTCCTTTATGGAAGATCCCTCAACTACCATTCTACTGTCGCCAGCCGTGAAAATCAGATTCGCAACTATCACCGTCGGCTGTTCGATAGTCATGGAACTCAAACCGGAAAATGTATCCACAGTCTTTAATTCAGGATTATGGATGCCGTGCAACATCATATTCATTCCCGCGATGCGAAGAGAGGTTAAATCGGATTCAAGGCCAACTAATTTTCGTGGATCAAGGTCTTTTAGTGCCAGATTTTTGCCTGTAATATATTTGAAACCAGCGACCAAAAGTCCTCCATCTCCAACCGAAGGATCTAAGATCAAATCTTTTTCAGTGGGTTGAACAATAGAAACAACCAGATCGACAAGATATTTTGGCAGATATGCCTGGCCGTTCGGACCGTTTAATTCTTTCTTATTCAAAAGATAGTCGAATATTTCTCCCTTCTTTTCATCCGTTTCATCTTCAATCATTTTCATGATGGCGACAGCGTTCGCTAATAATTTTTGAGTAGGGGTAACCAATAAACCCCCTTTTACAAATGCTCCAAATGCCAGGCTTCTGGAATAATTTTTTATAATGTCAATGCTTCTGTTTTCTGCGGTAAAAAGTGTCTGAATACCTTCAGGCTCCATCTCATTAATAATGGCTCTCTCCATCTCCACTGTTTCTGTTGAATGAAAAGATCCGTTATTAAGACTACTTATTGATTTTTTGTTGGTCGGGTGATTTTCACTTATTTTTTTGAGGAAGAATAGGTAGCTGATCAAATCAGGAAAAGCCACCGGTTTCAGCAGGCTCAAGGGCCAACAGGCATCCCACTTCTCATCAATATCTTTTTTGAATTCAGGTGTTAGCATATTTAATTAAACTTTATTACTTCAAATGAAGAGGCTTTTATTTCCCAATTATTGCAATTTGCCGTTGTTCGATTTTTTATCCGGAGCGCCACTTATGTATATGTCACTTCGTATATCTGCAAGTATCAGTCCATTTTTTTTCATGGCATATAAAATAATTTGTAGCTTGGCAGGCAGGAAGATATTAATAGAAAAACGCATGGATATAGAACTTATTTCATCTTAACTGTGATCTAATATGATATATTGCTGCTTGGTTTGTAAGACCTGCAGTTCTACATAAGAACAACTCAAATTTCATCCTGCACCAGGATAGATCATAATGGGATACTCCGTGTGGAAAAAGATCTCAGCCTTGGTCAAATAACTTTGACCAGCAGATAGAAACTAAAGTTTTACGAAAATGGAAAATAGAATTTTGAGGTTTTTGTTGGTTTACTGCAAAAGTAGAACAGAAAAATACGCTTACATTTATAAAAATTAAAATCAATATGCTAACAGCCATTCATCCAAAAATACCGATGCGAAACAAAACCATCACAAAGGAATATTACATCAACAAATTAGGATTTGAAGATTTTGGAATGGCCAATTATGATGAATACCTGATGATTCAAAAGGATAACATCCAAATTCATTTTTTTGAATTTAAAGAACTTGATCCAAAAGAAAATTATGGACAAGTTTATATCCGGACGGATGATATTGAAAAGTTGTATCAGTTTTTTTTGGAAAGCAAAATAGCGATTCATCCCGCAGGAACTTTGCAAACAAAACCCTGGGGGCAAAAAGAGTTTTCAATACTTGATCCGGATAATAACCTGCTTACCTTCGGGCAAAGTATATGATGTAGCTATTATCGTAATTAAACTAAAATTAAAAAGCCCCGGAACAAATTGGGGCTTTTGATTTTGTTGCGAAGGGAGGGTTCGAACCTCCGTCCGCCAGCTGGCGGATATGAGCCCTCGATTCATTTGTTAATAATTTTTTTCCAAACAAATTCTCTACCTGCTGCCGATTTCAATTGCTTCTCTCTTTTCAGTGCATCAGATTTTGAGTCGAAAATCTCCTTGTGCACGATAACCCATGGCCTGAAATTTTTTGTCCAGCCTTTTTTAGACAATTCATTATGAGATCGAAATCGTTCGTCTATATTGGAGGTCATTCCAATATATATTTTATTGAACTTTTCTGAAAATAGAACGTAGACTGTAAACATTAGAACTAAAAAAGCCCCAATAAATTTTTGAAGTGTTATTAATTTATGTAAAGTCCTAAATCATTTGAGGTCTTTAGTTGCGAACGGAAGGTTCGAACCCTCCGTTTGCCAACTTGGCGGATATGGGCCCTCATGTTATTTTTTAAATAAAAAATCCCGAAGCTATCGGGATTTTTTGTTGTTGCGAAGGGAGGGTTCGAACCTCCGACCTTCGGGTTATGAGCCCGACGAGCTACCGCTGCTCTACTTCGCGATTTAGGAGTGCAAATGTAAGGGGTTAACCACTTGCCACCAAATTTATATACTTTAGCAAATCATAAAATTTTGCAATGGCTAAAATATCACAACTTTTAATCCTCGCGGGTATTATGTTCTTGGCGGGTTGCCGTCCCAAAATAAAGGAAACCAAAGACAAAATTTATTCGCGCCATCTGCAAAAACATATTTCTTTAACTGTAATCAGTACGCCCGTTCCGAAAAACAAGAACGATTTTAATCTCTTGCTTTTGAATAACGGTGAGGAGATGCAAAAAGCAGGTATTGGTAGCATCCTGGATAGCCTTTACAGGAAGAAGGTTATTAAACCATTAATTATAGTGGGTATTGATGCTTTTGATCCGGGGCAGGAGTATGGAGTTGCCGGATTTACGGATGGAAAAAATCAAGGAGCGCTGGCCTCAAGATATGCTGATTTTATTGTCAATGAACTATTACCTTTTGTAAAGAAAAGATCTGGTGTAAGAAGTTTTCGCACGGTGTCTATTGCGGGCTCAGGAATGGCGGGCATTTCAGCGATTGATATTGCCTGGGATAACTGGCAAAAATTTGATAAGGTTGGGTTTCTGCCTGATTTTACAAATTCAAATTCTAATGTGGATTTTTCTATTTTAGTAGAAAAAATTTCAAAATCAAGGAAAAAGCCAAAACTTCGATACTGGCTCAACCAAATGGATGATGTCAAAAGTTCTCAACGAAATGATTCTACAAGCATGGATAGATTGGTTGATACCCTAAAAACCAAAAGTGTTGATGGGGTTACACATGTGGGCGAAAAAGGGGATAAGAATTTCGCTATTCCTTTTAGTGATTCATTTTCGCAATTTCTTATCTGGTTAAACCAGGGCTCTTAAAATTGCTTAATCTTTTTGCGAAATCGTGCTTGCGCCTTCTGAGCTTACATCTTTTTTATCAGGATTGCCTTTATAATACAACGTGCTGGCACCACCTGCTTTTGCAATCAGGGATTTGTTCACTGTAATTTTTACATCGCTGGCGCCTCCAAGGTTTGCAACACAGTTTTCGGCTACGAGATCGTAATTTTTTACATCGCTGGCACCGCCAGTGTCTATCTTCAGGTTTTGTACAGTACCACTTACTTTTACCAATGAAGCGCCACCCAGTTCTATCTGGAGATTTTCGATATCAATTACGCCTTTGATTTCGCTGGCCCCTGAAAGTTTTATTCTAAGGCTGTTTGTAGTCAATGTTCCGTTGATGATATAATTGCAGGCACCGGAAGCCTGCAGGCTTTCGATGTCTTTAAATGAAATATAGGCGCGCAACCTTCGGTTGTTGTTATATTTAAAAGCGCTTCCATCATAAGAGATATTCAATACGCCATTCTTAACTTCTGTTTTGATGTAGTCAATATATTTTTTGTCTGAAGCGCTCACGGCTAAAGCATAGTCATCGCTTTGAGACAAATAAATATCAATGCCGTCAGAGGCTTTTATTGCTGAAAATGAACCGACATTCCTCACTTCAGTGTTTGGATCGTTAATGATAGTTTGTCCGAAAGAATGAATAGTGAAAGCACTGAAAAATAGAATTAAAAAGGATTTCATATTGTTGTTTTGATTGTAACGAATATAGAAATCAAAAGTTACAATTTTTTAAAAATCATTTTCTTCTTCCTTATCTTTGCGTTTTAAAATAAATTATTTACCGGGGTGCATCCCGTCATCAGATAAAAATCGGAACGACGGAATTGCTGAGAAAATACCCGCATACCTGATCAGGATAATGCCTGCGAAGGGAGGATAGATACCTTTTACCCGCCTTCTTTTTTCATGCATTGTATTGGTCAATAATTTACAAACATGAAAAACGCATTATTTATTCTTTTACTGGTAGCATTCAATTCTCGCGCGCACGCGCAGGATACTTCTTATCGTCACAAATTGAGCGATACCCTAATGCTGGAAAATATAGAAATCACTTCTATAAGAGCCGCAGATAAAGCGCCGTTTACAAAAACAGATATCAACAAGAAAGAAATAGCCAAAGTAAATCTCGGACAAGATCTCCCATTTATCTTAAATCAAACTCCTTCAGTAGTTGTTAATTCAGATGCCGGGAACGGAGTAGGATATACGGGTATCCATATCCGTGGTACCGATGCGTCACGCATCAACGTAACACTGAACGGGATACCATATAATGATGCAGAAAGTCAGGGTACTTTTTTTGTGGATTTACCGGATGTGGCGTCCTCTTTAAATTCTATCCAGATACAACGTGGAGTAGGTACTTCATCAAACGGACCTGGCGCATTTGGAGCCACCATCAATCTTTCTACAAACGAAGTGAACAAAGAAAAATACTTCGAATTAAATAATAGCTATGGCTCCTTTAACACCTGGAAAAATACACTGAAGTTGGGTACAGGGCTGATTGGAAACCATTTTTTAATCGATGCCAGGGTTTCGCGAATTTCAAGTGATGGATACATTGACCGTGCAACATCGGATTTGAAATCGCTCTATTTTAGCGCGGCATATATCAACGATAAAAGTTCATTACGATTTAATATGATCAGTGGAAAAGAAAAAACGTACCAGGCATGGAATGGCGTTCCTGAGAGCTATCTCGACAGCGCGCGAACTTATAATTCTTCAGGAACGCAAAAGCCCGGAACTCCTTATGCAAACGAAACGGATAATTACACACAAACGCATTATCAGCTTTTTTACAATCACAAAATCAATAATGTAATCAGCTATAATGTGGACGCATTTCTTACAAGAGGTAAAGGATATTATGAAGAATACAGGGCAGATCAGTCCTTTGAGGATTATTATCTTCCCGATATCATTAGCGGAACTGATACGATTACTTCCACCGATCTTATAAAACAACTTTGGCTCGACAATTATTTTTATGGAAGTATTTTTTCCGCACAATATCATAAAAACAAAACGCGAATCACGTTTGGCGGCGGACTAACTCAATACAATGGGAAGCATTATGATATGGTAACATGGGCCCAGCAAGGATGCCCGGAGAATTATAAATATTATAATGCACCTGCAACAAAGAGTGATTTGAATTTATACGCCAAGTGGATGCAATCATTTGGCTCCGGCTTTACCGGGTTTTTGGATCTCCAGGGGCATTTTATAAATTACAGAATAAACGGATTCGAAGATCATCCGGATATGGTGATAGATGAAAAATATACTTTCTTTAATCCAAAAGCCGGCATCTCTTTTAATAGAAATAATTACCGGGCTTATCTTTCTGTTTCTGTTGCGTCTAAAGAACCCAACCGTGATGACTTCGAAGCTGGTGTCAACCAAATACCCAAACCGGAAAGATTATATGATCTGGAACTGGGCATGGAAAGAAGTGAGCACAAGTATAATTACGGTGCTACATTTTATTATATGTATTATCACAATCAATTAGTAAATACCGGAAAAATAAATGATGTGGGTGCTTATACCAGGACAAACACGCCTGAGAGTTATCGTGCTGGTATTGAGTTGCAGGGTGCTGTAGCACCCGCAAAATGGTTTAATCTTTCAGGTAATATTTCTTTCAGCGAAAATAAAATTAAAGATTTCACTGAGTATATAGATGATTATGATAATGGGTCGCAAAAGGAAAATATTTATCATAATACAGACATATCCTTTTCGCCGGACATCGTTGGGGCAGCAAGCATCAATTTTGTCCCGATAAAAAATGGAGAGATTAGTTTGCAATCGAAATATGTAGGAAGGCAATTTTTGGATAATACATCTCATGTGGACAGAAGTGTAGATCCATATTTTTTGGAAAATGCGCAACTCTCTTACACGCTAAGCAGAAAATTTTTTAAGAATGTAACTTTTGTTTTCCAGGTAAATAATTTGTTTAATAAAATGTATCAATCCAGCGGCTATACGTACAATTACATTTACGACGGCGCACTTTCTGTAGAAAATTATTACTATCCTATGGCAGGCACCAATTTTATGGCTGCGATAAATATTGGATTATGATCATGCAGGGGCAGGTCGCGACCTGTCCCTGCCAGCAAACCGACAAATAACACGAATTTTTATTTTTTATTCTAATCTTCCTTTCGTTAATCTTTCTACGTGCTGTATTATCTCCTTTTTTAAATGGATTATCTTTGCATTTTAATTAAATTATATGTTGGATAAAATACAAGATGCCATTGAAGATATTAAAAATGGGAAACTGGTGATAGTGGTAGATGATGAAGATCGCGAGAATGAAGGTGACTTTATTACTTCTGCAAAAAATGTGACGCCTGAGATCATTAATTTTATGAGCAAACACGGACGGGGATTGATTTGTATGCCAATCTCTGAAAAACGATGTGACGAACTTGAGCTTAATTTAATGGTGAATAAAAATACAGCACTTCATGCTACGCCGTTCACGGTTAGTGTGGATCTTTTAGGGCATGGATGTACTACCGGAATCTCTGCACATGACCGCGCAAAAACGGTACAAGCTATTATTAATCCAAAAACCAAACCAGAAGATTTGGGAAGGCCGGGACATATTTTTCCGCTTCGCGCAAAGAATGGAGGTGTTTTAAGAAGGACCGGCCACACGGAAGCAACCATTGATCTTGCAAAAATTGCAGGTCATGGCGATGCGGGAGTGTTGGTAGAAATAATGAATGAAGATGGTACGATGGCGCGCCTGCCCCAGCTTCGTGAAATCGCGAACAAGCACGATTTGAAACTAATTTCTATAAAAGACCTGATTGCATATAGACTGGAGAAGGAAACCTTGATAAAAGAAGAAGTGCGTGTAAAAATGCCTACGAAATATGGCGAGTTTGAACTGATTGCTTTTACACAGTTGAACACTGGTGAAGTGCATATGGCGCTCAAAAAAGGCGATTGGGAAAAAGACGAGCCCGTGTTGGTGAGAGTGCATTCCAGTTGTATGACGGGTGATATCCTGGGATCACTCAGGTGCGATTGTGGCGACCAATTACACAACGCTATGAAGATGGTGCAGGCAGAAGGCAAAGGATTGGTATTGTATATGAACCAGGAAGGGCGTGGTATTGGACTTCTTAATAAATTAAAAGCGTATCAACTTCAGGAGCAGGGATATGATACAGTAGAAGCAAATATTAAATTAGGTTTTTCGATGGATGAAAGAGATTACGGGGTAGGAGCGCAAATATTAAGAAAGCTAAATATTTCCAAATTAAAACTCATCAGTAATAACCCTAAAAAACGTGCAGGCCTTCTCGGCTATGGTCTTGAAATAGTGGATACCGTTCCGATTGAAATACTTCCTAACCAACACAATGAAAAATACCTGGAGACTAAAAGAGATAAGATGGGGCATAAGATCCTTGCCAAATAATCAGCGAATACGCAAATTAGCGAATTGGCTAATTAACTAATTCGTTTTTCTTATTTTTGATGAATCATTGTTTCATCCATTTAAAGTTTAAAATTTTTATATGAGCACGATAGACCTGGTAATGCCTAAGTTGGGAGAAAGCATTATGGAAGCCACTATTTTGAAATGGCATAAAAAGCCGGGAGATAGAGTAGAGATGGACGAAACCGTGCTTGACATCGCTACTGACAAGGTAGATAGTGAAGTGCCCTCTACTGCCGAAGGAACTATCACTGAAATTCTTTATAATGAAAATGACGTAGTTCCTGTCGGACAAGTAATTGCCAGGGTTAATACGAACGGCGACAATTTTGAAGCGGTTCCGGACGAACAAAAATCTACCGAACCCGAGCATGAAGAAGCAGATGTGGTGGAGGAGGTGCCTTATCAGCCGGAAGAAAAAAGAACAGTTAATAATGGAGGTTCCGGAATTCGATTTTATTCTCCCTTGGTTTTGAATATAGCTTCCAGCGAAGGGATTTCAATGAGTGAACTGGAAAACATCGAAGGTACCGGGCAGGATGGCAGGGTGAGTAAAAAAGATATTATGACCTACCTGGAAAACAGAAAAAGTACACCGCAACATCAGAGGCCTGCCACGTCACCATCTTCACAGGTACACGAAGTTCCGGCTACAACATCAAAACAATATGCACCTACTGTTTATACAGGCAATGTAGAAATTATAGAAATGGACCGCATGCGCAAGATGATAGCAAAGCACATGATAGACAGCCAGAACACCAGCGCGCACGTTACAAGCTTTTCAGAATGCGATGTTACGAATATGGTTTTGTGGCGTGAAAAAGTGAAGAAAGATTTTGAAAAAAGAGAAGGGGAAAAAATTACGTTCACACCATTGTTTGTGGAAGCGGTGGTGAAGTGCATAAAAAAATATCCGCTTATTAACAGCAGCGTGGACGGCGATAATATCA